>DXXH01000116.1 GCA_019416395.1 Clostridiales bacterium | reverse complement strand
CCTTAGAACCGCCCCAAACCCGGAAACCCGCAGTCTAGAGCCATTTCTGGAAGCTCAGGTTCCCAAAATTCGGGAGAATTTCGAGTCGTTCTCGTTACGACCACTTCGATACGTCTCCATCTATGCATCCCGACAAGGGAAGGTTTTTGCAAATCTTAGAATTCTCGTTAGAACAGGCGCTGTCCTAGAATCGCCCTGAAGCCGGAAACCCGCAGTCTAAAACCATTCTTGGATTCTCAGGTCCTCAAAATTCAAAAATGAAATTTCATTGAGAGAAAATTTTTGCTTCCAGTCAATCAGCTTACAGGATTTCACGTGCATTTTATTGTAATCTGGAATGGGAAAATTGTCAAGGTTTTTTCGGAATGGTTGACATGGAGAGGGCACTCAGGGTACAATAAGGACGATCATTCGTGAACGATGGAGCAGTCTGTCTTTTTTTGACGGACTCTGTCATCTTATCAAGGAAGGGGTCTTTCTTACTATGGCACGCAAGTGTGGCGCGTTTCAGCGCGTTTTGATTTTTACTCTGGTTTTGCTTTTGGTTTGTGGAGCTTTTGCCGGCTGTTCCCAGATGGACAGCTTGGTTTCCGGTGTAACTGCTACAGGAGAGTTTCCTGTGGAAGTGAACGGTGTCACCATTTCTTCCCGGCCTCAAAAAGCAGTGGTGCTGTCTCCCAGTTTGGCCGATGTCCTTTTGGCATTGGATTGTGAAACCCAACTGGTAGGCGCTAGCGAAGAATGCACGCAAGGGAATTTAGACGAACTGCAAAAAGTTTCCGCCGATGATGCCAGCGCAATCCAAGGGCTTCAGCCCGATTTGGTACTGCTGGATTCTTCTTCTAATTCCGCACAGGCCGCTTTGGAAGAAGCGGGGGTCACGGTACTGAATGTGGATCCTGCCACGGACCGTGAGGATTTTGAGCGTCTCTATTCCCAGGTTTCCTCTGCGTTTCTGGGGGGCGGCTCCGGGTATGACAAGGGGATCGAGACTGCCCAGGATATCTTCATCACGTTGGATAGCATCAACCGGATTGTGCCCAAGGATACGGTAACTACGGCCTGTTATCTGTACGATTTGGAAAGCCAGGCTGTGACCGGCGATATGTTTGCCAGCACCATTATGTCCTATGCTGGGGTTACCAATGTATTTGAGAGCGTGAGCGGCGGCTCGTATGATTTTGAATCCCTGCGGATCGCCAATCCCAATGTGATTTTCTGCGCTCCCGGCCTGAAAGATGAGATCAAAAACGACAGCCGTTTTTCCGATTTCCAGGCAGTGCGGGACGATAAGGTGGTGGAACTGGATAAGAGCTTGATGGAATGGCAGGGGCGCACCGTGGTGGAAACTGCTTACGAAATCAGTGCTTCCGCTTTCCCGGAATTGTTGGAAGAGAATTCTATCACCGTGAAAGATCCTACCCAAGACATTGAAAACGAAGTCAGTTCCGCTATGGAAGCCCAATCCAAGTATGAGACTTTGGAAGAAGGGTCCCAGGGAGATGCTGTAATGGCTTTGCAGGACCGGCTGGCGAAGTTGGGGTATCTCACCGAAGCGTATGACGGTCATTACGGAGCTACAACTGCCAATTGCGTCGGCAATTTCCAAACCGCCAATGGGCTGGAAGCCACCGGTATTGCTGATCCCGCTACCCAGGCGGCACTGTTCGCCGAAGGCGCTTTGCGGGCAGATGGCACTCCGCTGCCGGAAGAGGCTGACGCGGCTTCTTCCAGCGCTTCTTCCTCTTCTAGCGGGGATTCCTCTTCCAGCTCTTCTTCAGAAAGCTCTGCCAGCGGGACAGAATCCTCTTCCCAAAGCTCCAGCTCCCAGAGTTCTAGCTCGGAAAGTTCCGCTTCCGAATAAGTAGGAAGTGTGTTTCTAGCGTAAAAGGCGTGGCTGTTTGCCGCGTCTTTTTTTGTCCAGAAATCCTGAGAGTTCCTGGAAAATCCCCTGGGAAACAGTCTTTACACTTGGAAGGCCCTCGTGTATAATGAAATTTAACCGCATATAGGCGGAAGTTTTTCTTTTGGGAAAAAAGGGAGAGGAGAACATGGCTGTTTTTACAAAGGATCGGTCTTTTTACCGGACACTGATCACCTTGGCGATTCCCATTTCACTGCAAAATCTTGTCACGTTCGCGGTGAATTTTGCCGACAACATCATGATCGGGTCCCTGGGGGACGATGCCATTTCCGGCGTGTACGTGGGTGGTCAGCTGCAATCGGTGCTGCAAATGTTTGTGGGCGGTATCGAGGGCGCGATTTTGATTTTAGCCGCCCAGTATTGGGGGAGAAAAGACCGGGAAAGTATCCGGAAAGTGGTTTCCATCGGGGTGAAATTCGCCTTGGCGGTGGGTGTGCTGATGTCCTTGGTGGCGGTGGTTTTTCCCCAATGGATTATCCGCCTTTTCACTGAGGAAGCTGGCGTAATCCACGAGGGCGCGGCATATGTGCAAATTGTGGGATTCACCTATTTGTTTTTCTCGGTGTCCCAAGTGATGATTGCTGCCATGCGCAGCGTGGAGACTGCACGCATTGGACTGTACATTTCCCTGATGGCCATGGTGGTCAACGTGGGGCTGAACTACGTGTTTATTTTCGGCCATCTGGGATTCCCTGCGATGGGGGTGAGAGGCGCCGCCATTGCCACGCTGATTTCCCGGATTATGGAAATGTGCGCCAGCGTGGGATACGTATTTTTTGTGGATAAAAAACTGCGGTTTGGCTTGCGGGACTTGTTCCATTTGGACCGGCAGCTGTTGCGGGATTTTATCCGCTATGGTTTGCCCGTGATCGGGGGACAGGTGGTGTGGTCGGTGAACACCTTGGCCAACACAAAGATCCTGGGGTGTTACAGCGCGGAAGTGATCGCCGCTGCCAGTATCACCGGTATGCTCCACAATCTGATTTATGTGTGGATGAACGGCCTTTCTTCTGCTGTGGGTATCGTTACCGGAAAAACAGTGGGAGCCGGGCTCTATGAAAAGATGAAAGAGTATTCCAAGACGGTCCAGATGATTTTCTTGATCGTGGGTCTTGTTTCGGGAGCGGTTGTGTTCCTTGCCCGGGACGGGTTTATTTCCTTGTACAATGCCAGTCCAGAGGCGCAGGAGTACTCCCGGCAGTTTATCAATGTGATTTCCATCACCATTATCGGCACCTGCTATCAGGCGGCCTGCCTGTTTGGACTGGTTAAGTCCGGTGGGGATATTTCCTTTGTGTTTAAAAATGACAGCATCTTTGTGTTTTTAGTGGTGCTGCCTTCATCGCTGATCGCCATGTGGCTGGGAGCGCCGCCCTGGGTGGTGTTTGCTTGCCTGAAATGCGATCAAATCCTGAAATGCTTCGTTGCAATTGTCAAGATCAATCGGTATAACTGGATGAAGAACCTTACCAGGGATACGGGAAATTTGGAAAGTGAGGAACCTTTGACCGATGGAACGTGAAACAACGCAGTTTCGGGGCGCTGCCCTGTTAATGTTTACCGCGCTGATTTGGGGCGTCGCGTTTGTCGCCCAAAGCGTGGGTATGGATTATCTGGGGCCCTGCGCCTTTAACGGGGTGCGCAATCTGATCGGTGGCGTGGCGTTGCTTCCTGTGATCGCGTTTGCTTCCCGCCTGCGGAAAGGCCAGCCGGAAGGGGAAAATACCCCAACGCCTGGGGAGGCTAGGAAAAGCCTTTCCTTCTGGGGTGGCGCTTGCGGAATTCTGTTGGGCAGCGCCAGCTTGTTGCAGCAGGCCGGTTTGCTGACAGCTTCCGCTGGAAAGGCGGGATTCTTGACGGCGTTGTACATTGTCATTGTCCCTGTGCTGGGAATCTTTTTGGGCCGCCGGCCTGGGGTGAAAGTCTGGGCTGGTGTGGTTCTGGCTCTAGTGGGCGCTTACCTTCTCAGTGTCAAAGGTGGGGAAGGAATCGCCACAGGAGATTTGCTGGTGATCGGCAGTGCGGTGTTGTATTCCTTACATATTTTGGTGATCGACTCTGTGCCCGGCCATGTGGACGGGATCAAGCTCTCCTGTGTACAATTCTTTGTGGCAGGAGTGCTTTCTTTGATCCTTGCCCTGCTTTTCGAAACATTTACACTGCGGGACATCCTTTCCGCCTGGATTCCGCTCCTGTACACGGGGGTGATTTCCAGTGGGGTGGGGTATACGTTGCAGATTATCGGGCAGCGAACGGTCAATCCCACGGTTGCTTCTTTGATTATGAGCTTGGAATCTGTTTTTGCGGCCTTGGCTGGCTGGGTGCTGCTCAGGCAGCCTTTGTCTCCCCGGGAAATTGCGGGGTGTATCCTGGTATTCCTGGCGGTGGTGCTGGCCCAGCTCCCTGCGGGAAAGAATTTGGCGAGAAATAGAAAGTAGAATCAAAATGCTCTGCTTTCATGGACTTTTTCCTTTCCTTGGAGTAAGATGAAATTTAGGAATCAATGGACAAATGGGAAAGGAAGCGTCTGTCATGCGGATTTTAGAAACAAAGAATTATGAGGAAATGAGCACTCTGGCTGCGGAGATTATCGGTGCGCAGGTACTGCTCAAGCCCCGGTGCGTCTTGGGCCTGGCTACGGGTTCCAGCCCCATTGGCACTTATGAGAAGCTGGTGGAGTCTTATCGGGCTGGACGGCTGGATTTCTCCCAGGTGCGTACTGTGAATCTGGACGAGTATTGCGGACTTTCCGGGGACAACCCCCAGAGCTATCGGTATTTCATGAATCACCACCTGTTCAGCCAGGTGAATATTTCCCAGGAAAACACCCACCTTCCCAACGGAACCGCTCCTGATATGGAGGAAGAGTCCCGTCGGTATGAGGCGTTGGTGGAAAGCCTGGGCGGAGTGGATTTACAGCTGCTGGGCATAGGGCACAATGGCCATATCGGCTTCAACGAGCCCACGGATAGTTTCCCCACCACAGTGCACCAGGTGGCTCTTACGGAAAGCACCATTCAGGCAAACTCCCGGCTGTTCGACCGTGTGGAAGACGTGCCCACCAAGGCCATTACCATGGGAATTGGCACGATTTTAAAGGCGGAACGGATTTTGCTCATTGCCGGATCCGATAAAAAGGACATTGTGGAGAAAGCGTTGCACGGCAAGGTAACCCCTCAGGTGCCGGCTTCCGTGCTGCAACTTCACCGCGATGTGACGGTGATTACCTGCCGGGAAGGATAAACCCTGACCTTTCTCCGGCGGGGTTCCGGCGCTTGCCGGGGAAGGGAGAACCATATGGGTAAAACAAAACGCTGCCTGCTGGATTTGGCTCTTGCGGCGCTTTGCGTTGGGCTGGGAATTTTATTGCCCTGGGCATTCCGGTGGGTGGAAAATGGGGAGCAGGTATTGCTCTTATTACAGCTTCCCGTGCTGCTGTGTGGTATGCTGTGCGGCCCCGCTTATGGATTGTCCTGCGGGCTGCTGATCATTTTGTTGCCCCGTTTTTTCCCTGGGGCGCCTGTTACGGCTCTTTCAACTGGGGAACTGTGGGAACTGGCTATTTATGGCTTTTTGGCAGGATTGTTGACCTATTTACTGGCGGCGGCTCCCCCGGTGCTGAACGTGAGTGTATCTCTGTTGGGCGCCATGCTGTTGGGACGGGTATTCTGTGGGCTTTTAGACGCATTTGTCTTTCTGCCGGGGTACACGTGGGGCATGTGGGTCCGGGAGTCTTTTGTGATCTGCCTGCCAGGCATTGTACTGCAACTTGCGGCGATTCCCTTGGTTACGTTGGCGCTGCGGCGCTGCGATATAGCGAGTAAGCCGTGAAGAGAGAACCAGGAGAACTTTTCCCATTGGGGAAAGAGAGTGGGAATGGGCGGGTTGTTGGCCGCCTTCTCAGAATGTGGGGAATTTATAAATTTTATTCGGTTAAAATCAAAAAGACCACAAGCCAATCGGCTTGTGGTCTTTTTTGTTTCTATAGTAGAGATTTGCAGTAATACGTGTCCTACCTGCGTTAATCCCGTAGGATTACGCCGTGGCCGTCATACATGCGGGAGGGGGAAGCAGAGAGCAGCAACACGCCTTCCACAAATCCCCAGATGCCAATGGCAATCGTGGCCAAGCCGCAGGTGAAAATACCGCCAATCAGGGAAACCAGCAGCTGCACAACCCCACGGGTGGTGAATCCCAGATAAAAATTGTGGATCCCCAAGCTGCCTAAGATGATCCCCAACAGCCCAGCAGCTAAGCGGCTCTTTTGAGCGTAACCAGCGGGAGGTACATTGTACTGGGGCTGGTAATATGTTTGCTGAGGGGGCTGGGTATATTGGGGTGGCTGGTACTGGGGAGCGCCGTACTGGGGGGCTCCGTATTGAGGAGCGCCATATTGGGGCGGCGCGTCATACTGGGGCGGCTGCTGATACTCCGGCTCAGGCTGAGGCGGCTCCGGCGCCCGGGGCGGTTCCGGGGAT
>DXXH01000115.1 GCA_019416395.1 Clostridiales bacterium | reverse complement strand
ATTACAGGCAATTTAATAGCTCGTTCCCGGCGGGCGGGGGACCGTTTTTCCCCGGCGGGCCGGCGGGTGACCAAAAGCCTGAAACAATTGTTTCAGGAAAATAAAGTCCCATTGTCCCAACGGGGCCGGACCGTCCTGCTGGAATGGAAGGGCAGACTGGTGTTCTGTGAGGGAGTGGGTCCCGCGGAAGGCTTTCAGGTGACGGAGCGCACACAGCGCGCTCTGCTGGTGGAAATCCGCGAGGAAACGAAAGCTTGAGAAACTGCGGGAAAAGGGAGACAAGAACTATGGGAACGGATATGCGCCAAGATATTGAACAGGTACTGTTTACGGAAGAGCAGATCAAAGAGATTGTCCAACGGATTGGCAAGGAGATTTCACGGGATTACGCGGAAAAGAATCTGCTGCTGGTCAGCGTGCTAAAAGGTTCCGTTGTGTTCATGGCGGATCTCATGCGGGAGATTACCATTCCTGCCCGGATTGATTTTATGGCCACTTCCAGCTATGGGGCTGGGGTAAAGACTTCCGGTGTGGTGAAGATCCTGAAAGACTTGGATCTGGAACTGGCCGGATATGATATTGTAATCGTGGAGGATATTCTGGACAGCGGGAAAACGCTGCACTATCTCATGGAGCTGCTCCAGTCCCGGGGTCCCAAGAGTATCCGCATTTGCACCTTGTTTGACAAGCCCGAGCGCCGGGAAGTGGACGTGTTCCCCACCTATGTGGGATCACAGATTCCGGATGCCTTTATTGTGGGCTATGGACTGGATTTCGACGAAAAATACCGCAATCTGCCCTTTGTGGGAGTATTAAAACCTTCCGTGTATGAATAAAGGGCCGCAAAAGCGGATAGAGTTTTACTGAATATAGGAGGACAAATTCTTGGACAGCAATCAAAAGAAGATTCGAAACCTGTTGCTGTATATCGGGATCCCGGTGGTGGTGTTATTCATCATCATATTCCTGTTCAGCAATCGGACGCCCCAGACGGATACGTACAAGTATTCGGATATTATCGATTATTTCCAGAGCCAGGAAGTGACGAAATACCGGTTGAATCTGGGGACCGGGGAAATGGCCATTGAGCTGGAGAACGGGAAAACCATCGGGTATGTGTTGCCCAGTGTGGATCTGTTCTACCGTGACGTGACCGATTCCATCAACCAGTACAACGAGGAGCACCCGGAGAACAAGATGGTGCAGGACATTATCCGTCCGGCGGAAACCAGCTGGTTCATCAGCCTGCTGCCCACGTTGATCCTGTTTGTGGGACTGATCATTTTCTGGATGTTCATGATGCGCCGCCTGGGAAGCAGTATGGGCGGCGACAAGCAGATGAATTTTGGCAAGGCCAAAATCAAGCAGATGAGCGATGAGAAGCGGAAGACCACCTTTGCCGATGTGGCTGGCGCCGACGAGGAAAAGGAAGAGCTGCGGGAGATTGTGGAGTTCTTGAAGAACCCCAACAAGTACAACACCCTGGGCGCCCGGATCCCCAAAGGCGTATTGCTGGTGGGCCCTCCCGGTACCGGTAAAACGTTGCTGGCCCGGGCTGTAGCCGGAGAAGCCGGTGTGCCTTTCTTCTCCATTTCCGGTTCCGACTTTGTGGAAATGTTCGTGGGCGTGGGCGCTTCCCGTGTCCGTGACCTGTTTGATAAGGCGAAAAAGAATCACCCCTGCATTATCTTTATCGATGAGATCGACGCCGTGGGCCGGCAGAGAGGCGCTGGCCTGGGCGGCGGCCACGACGAGCGGGAGCAGACCTTGAACCAGTTGCTGGTGGAGATGGACGGTTTTGGCGCCAACGAAGGCGTGATCATGATCGCCGCCACCAACCGCCCGGATATCCTGGATCCTGCCTTGATGCGTCCTGGCCGGTTTGACCGTCAGGTCATGGTGGGCTATCCCGATATCAAGGGCCGTGAGGAGATCCTGCGGGTGCATGCCAAAGGTAAGCCCCTGGCTCCCGACGTGGTGCTTTCCACCATTGCCAAGTCTACCGCTGGGTTCACCGGCGCCGATTTGGAGAACCTTTTGAACGAGGCAGCATTGCTGGCAGCCCGTAAGAATCACCGGGCGATCACCATGGAAGAGATCGAGGAAGCCACCATTAAAGTGGTGGTGGGCACGGAAAAGAAGAGCCGTGTGATGAGCGAGAAGGAAAAGAAGCTGACCGCTTACCATGAGGCGGGCCATGCCATTGCGTCTTACTATTGCAAGACCCAGGATCCGGTCCATCAGATTTCCATCATTCCCCGGGGTATGGCAGGCGGCTATACCATGCACCTTCCCACAGAGGACCGGACGTACAAGAGCCGGGACGAGATGCGGGAAGAGCTGGTGGTGCTGCTGGGCGGCCGTGTAGCGGAAGCTTTGGTGCTGGACGATATTTCCACCGGCGCTTCCAACGATATTGAGCGGGCCACCAAGATCGCCCGGGCCATGGTGACCAAGTACGGCATGAGCGACAAGCTGGGCCCCATCACTTATGGTACGGACGACAGCAATCCCTTCTTGGGGAAGGAAATGGGCCACATCAGCAACTATTCGGAGCAGACTGCTTCCGAAATTGATGAGGAGATCCAGAGCATTATCTCCACCGCCTATGCAAAGACGGAGAAGATTTTGGAAGAGCATATCGATGAGCTCCACCGGTTGGCCGGGGTGCTCTACGAGAAAGAAAAGATCGACGGCGTGGAGTTCCAGCAGGTCATGGACGGCAATCTGCTTCCCAGTGGAGCAGCCCAGGCCACCATGGCTGGAACTACCCAGGATCCGGAAGTTTTGCCGGAGGAAGAAAGCCAGTCTCAAGAGGCGCTGCCTCAGGACGGCGCTCCGGAAAGCCAACCTGGGGAAGAGGGGTCCGATTCCCCGGAGCAAGGCTGAGTTTAAGAACATGGCAACCAAGGGAATGGTCACATTCCCTTTCTTGCTGTTTGTAAGTATGTAAAGCGAACTGGCTTGACAGAAATACAGGAGGGACTATGGCAAAAAAGCAGACTTATGGCAATGACAGCATTACCAGCCTGAAAGGTGCGGACCGGGTGCGGTTGCGGCCCGCGGTCATTTTTGGCTCGGACGGGATCGACGGCTGCCAGCACTCCATTTTTGAAATTTTGTCCAACTCCATTGACGAAGCGCGGCAAGGGTATGGCAAGGAGATCACCATTACACGCTTTTTGGATCATTCCGTGCAGGTGGAGGACCATGGCCGGGGAATCCCGGTGGACTATAATACCAAGGAAGAGCGGTATAACTGGGAGCTGGTGTTCTGCGAGATGTACGCCGGCGGGAAATACAACAACAGCTCTGGGGAGAACTACGAGTATTCCTTGGGATTGAACGGCCTGGGTCTGTGCGCCACCCAGTACGCGTCGGAATATATGGACGTGGACATCCGCCGGGACGGGTACCGCTATACCCTGCATTTTGAGCATGGGGAAAATGTGGGCGGCTTGAAAAAAGAGGAGTACGCCAAAAAAGATACAGGCTCCCTGATCAAGTGGAAGCCGGATTTGCAGGTGTTTACCGACATAGACGTGACCCTGGAGTATTATCTGGATATTTTGAAGCGTCAGGCGGTGGTCAATGCGGGGATCACCTTCCACCTGAAAAACGAGGTGACTCCCGGAAAATTCGAAACCACCGATTTCTGTTATGAAAACGGCATTTTGGACCACGCCAAGGAATTGGTGGGGGAAGACAGCCTGACCCCTGTGCAGTTTTGGCAGAGCGAAAAGAAAGTCCGTGACCGGGCGGATATGCCCTTGTACAATACGAAAATCAATGTGGCGGCGGCTTTTTCCAATCGGGTCCACGTGACGGAGTATTATCACAACTCCAGCTGGCTGGAGCATGGCGGCGCTCCCGACAAGGCGGTGCGCAACGCGTTTGTCTACCAGATCGATGCCTATTTAAAGCAGAACGGGAAATACAACAAGAATGAGGGGAAAATCACCTTCCAGGACGTGGAAGACTGCCTGGTGATCGTCATTTCCTCTTTTTCCACCCAGACTTCCTATGAGAACCAGACGAAAAAGGCCATCACCAATAAGGGGATCCAAGAGGCCATGGTGGAAATGCTCCGGCACAACCTAGAGGTCTACTTTATCGAGAACCCTCTGGACGCGGAAAAAATCGCCAATCAGGTGCTGGTGAACAAGCGCAGCCGGGAAGACGCGGAAAAGACCCGGCTCAATTTGAAAACAAAGCTCACCGGCAAAATGGACATTACCAGCCGGGTGGCCAAGCTGGTGGACTGCCGCTCTAAGGACGTGAACCAGCGGGAACTGTTCATCGTGGAGGGCGATTCGGCATTGGGTTCGGTGAAACAGGCTCGGGACCCGGATTACCAGGCGGTGATGCCCATTCGGGGAAAGATCTTGAACTGCCTGAAGGCGGATTACGACAAGATCTTCAAAAGCGAGATTATCACCGATTTGATCAAGGTGTTGGGCTGTGGGGTGCAGGTGAAATCCAAGGCCAATAAGTCCATCGGGGCCTTTGACATCAATTCTCTGCGGTGGAGCAAGATTATTCTGTGTACGGACGCGGACGTGGACGGATTCCATATCCGCACCATGCTGCTGACCATGCTGTACCGGTTGACGCCGGAATTGATCGAGAAAAACAAGGTGTTCATCGCGGAATCCCCTCTGTATGAGATCACGTCCAAGGAGAAAACCTATTTTGCCTACAACGAACGGGAAAAGGAACAGTTTCTCCAGGAGCTGGAAGGGCAGAAATACACCATTCAGCGGTCTAAAGGCTTGGGCGAAAACGAGCCGGATATGATGAACCTGACCACCATGAATCCCAAGACCCGGCGGCTGATTCAGGTAAAGCCCGGGGACGTGGAGCGGACGGCGGAGATGTTCGACGTGCTGCTGGGGGATAACCTGAGCGGGCGGAAGGACTATATCGCCGAGCATGGCGGGGAATACCTGGACGACCTGGACGTGTCCTGAGGAAAGGAGAGACTGACCGAACATGGCAAGAAAAAGACAACAGCCTGCTGGCGGAGGGGCTCCCAAAACCCAGGGCTTTATCGCTGGAGCAGGGGAGGTTGTGGAGCAGGATATCAGCGATACCCTGCGGCAAAACTTCATGCCCTACGCCATGAGCGTAATCCTGTCCCGGGCAATTCCGGAAATTGACGGGTTCAAGCCTTCCCACCGAAAGCTGCTCTATACCATGTACAAGATGGGGCTTCTGGGGTCTGCCCGGACAAAAAGCGCCAACATCGTGGGCCAGACCATGAAGCTGAACCCTCATGGCGACGCGGCCATTTACGATACCATGGTGCGGCTTTCCCGGGGCCATGAAGCGCTGCTTCACCCCTATGTGGATTCCAAAGGAAACTTTGGCAAAGCCTATTCCCGGGACATGGCCTGGGCCGCTTCCCGGTATACGGAAGCCAGGCTGGATAGCATTTGCAAGGAGCTGTTCCAGGACATCGATAAGGACACGGTGGACTTTGTGGACAACTACGACAACACCATGAAGGAGCCCACCTTGTTGCCGGCCACCTTTCCCAGTGTGCTGGTCAACGCCAATACGGGTATCGCCGTGGGTATGGCCAGCAATATCTGCCCCTTTAACCTGGCGGAAGTGTGCCGCACCACCATTGCCCTGATCCGTGATCCGGAAGCGGACCTGTTCCAGACCATGCAGGCTCCGGATTTTCCAGGGGGTGGGCAGATCATTTTCGATAAGGAACAGATGGAAAAGATCTACCAGACCGGCCGGGGAAGTTTCCGGGTGCGCAGCCGCTGGTCCTATGACAAGTCGGCTGGGTGTATTGACGTGACCCAGATCCCCCCTTCCACCTCGGTGGAAGTGATCGTGGAGCGGGTGGTGGATTTGGTACGGCAGAACAAGATCAAAGAGATTGCCGATATCCGGGACGAAACCGGCTTGAACGGTTTGAAGATCACCATTGACTTGAAACGTGGAACAGATCCGGAAAAGCTGATGCAAAAGCTGTTTAAGCTGACCACGCTGGAAGACAGTTTCGCTTGCAATTTCAATGTGCTGATCGGCGGGTCTCCCAAGGTGCTGGGAGTCCGGGAGCTTTTAGAGGAGTGGACAGCGTTTCGTGTGGAATGTGTCCGCCGGAGGACTTACTTCGACTTGCAAAAGAAGAAGGAAAAGCTCCATTTGCTGCGCGGCTTGCAGATGATTTTGCTGGACATTGACAAAGCGATCCGCATTGTCCGAGAAACAGAGGAAGAGGCGGAAGTGGTGCCCAATCTGATGATTGGGTTCGGCATTGACCAGATACAGGCGGAATACGTGGCGGAAATCAAGCTGCGCCACCTGAACCGGGAATATATTTTAAAGCGTACCCAAGAGGTTGAGGAGCTGGAAAAGAGCATCGCCGAGCTGGAAAGTATTCTGGGGTCCAAGGCCAAGGTAAAGGGGATCATTGTGAAAGAGCTGGAAGAGGTGGCCCAGAAGTATGGCCAGCCCCGGCGCTCCATGATCCTGTATGCCGACGAGGTGGAAG
>DXXH01000114.1 GCA_019416395.1 Clostridiales bacterium | reverse complement strand
CGGTGAGCAACACATACAGGGCAATTACCTTGGGGGCATTTTCTCCTTGATTGAGCGTTTCAATCAACTGGGCATAGGGTTCCCGGGTCCAGGTCTCAAAGGGGCCAAGAGCTTGTAAGGTCTTTTCATCTATGGCAATCACTTTAATATTGGGGTTTACTTGCCCGGACCGCTGATAAACAATGTCTTGCAACAGCAGATTCAGGCTGGAAAACCACTGGAAGCACACGGCGCAAAAGGTCAGTACTCCCAGGATACAAGCGGCACCTAAATTTCGCCAATTCTTTTTAGTCATCTTTTTTCCTCTTTTTATATATAATCGCCGAGATTCCCAGGACTACCGATGGGAACAATGGAGCAGCCGCCGAAGCCTTCGCCGCTTCACTAATTGGCACTTCCCCGCTGTTTTCTCCTGTTTTTTCACCAGTACCGTCTGAATTTTCAAATTGCTCCATACCATTATTTTTAAGTGCAGGCGATTGCCTTTCAGACAAACCTGATTGTGACTCGGACGAGCTTGACTGCCACTCGGACGAATCTGACTGCCACTCGGACGAATCTGACTGCCACTCGGACGAATCTGACTGCCATTCGGAGGATTCCGACGGCACGATCACCGGCGGATAATAAACCGGCGGCTCGGGAGTGGGCGGGGGAGTAGGTGTTGGCGTCGGAGTTGGAGTTGGAGTAGGCGTCGGGGTAGGTGTTGGCGTAGCCGTAGGGGCAGGCGTAGCTGTCGGTTCCGGTGTAGGCGTGGGTGTAGATTGGGGCGTCGGAGCCGCTGTAGGAGCAGGTGTAGCCGCTGGAGCCACTGGCTGAACAGGGCTCACATTAGCCTGAGTTTCCCGGGCCGGTGTGGGTTCAGCTACGGGAGTAGGGGCCGGAGTGGCCGTAACAACGGGCTGGGCAGTGGGCGCAGATGATGCAATTGGTGAAGGAGAAGGTATCGTTTCTGAATTCACCTCAGATTCCTGAGCAAGGACTTTCTCCACATCTTCTTTCAGGTATTCCGGCACTGTGTCCAAATCAATGGTCTCACCTGCCGTCTGGAAATAACAGGCATCGTCCTGCTCCCAATCCCCTTCAATGATGGACTCTTGGCCTGCGGTCAAAGAAGTCTGGTCCTGGGCATGGTTATTCAGCTGCACATGCACTGTTCCCTCTAGCACGGAAACACGCGTCTCCCGGGCATTGCCGTCCGGGGACACTCCCACAGCTACACGAAACTGGGTACCCCGTACCGCCATAACTCCGTCAGGGGTCACGATTTCATAAGAATCCCCTTCCGCAAGGGGATTTTCAATGGAATTGAACACGGGCCCCTTCTTGCAGGTTGATCCGGATCGCTCCCTTTTCCGTGTTGCCTTCCAAGTCAAAGGATACCTGGGAAGAAGATTCCACCACCAGGTATTTATCCTCGTCCAGGCGCAAATCCACTTGGCCGTCTTCCCCTGTGGCCATGCCGTCTCCGCCTTGAATCACCAAGTCGTCGTAAACGGAAAACGTTTCTTCCTTCCGGGTCACAGTCGCCTGGCCCTGATATTCCAGAACCCGCACACTGCGGTATGTTTTTTCTCCCCCAAGGAACACCATGCAGACTATCACGACCACAGCCAGGGCAACTCCACCGGCAGCTCCCTGGATTTCCGGTTGATATACATGACGATCTGGTTCAGCAGGACCAGCAACACCATCACTACCGACAGCGCCAGGCATACGTAGATCACCCCATTGATAGCAGAGGCGTCCGCCGCATAATCGCTGTTGTCCCGCAGGAACAGGAATCCGGGCATCCCTTCCACCTGCTCTTTCAACCCTGCCACATCTCCATTGAGCAGGAACACAGAGAAATCCCCTTCTTCTCCCATGACCGTTTCCCAATAGGATTCTGTGGTCACAAACAGGTGATAGGGCAGATAGTGTTCAATGACGCCTGCGATTTTGCACTCCTGGGCATTCCCGGTGCTGTCCATGATCTCCACTGTACTGCCCGCTTGCAAGCCAAGGGTTTCCGCGCATTTCCGGGAAACCAACATGCCGTCTTCCGGAACCTCCACCGTCTTTCCGGTGGAAATATCTTTCAGGTTTACAAAGCCATTCAGCTGGTCAGCGTCCCTGACGGCAATCACGTGGGAATTATCCCAGTCCCCACCGTCTAACCGGAAATTTTCCAGCTTATCCTGAATCAAGGTGTAGTCTACACCATTTTCATCCAGGATCCCGGCGTACTCTTCTGCGGAACCTTCCCCACTGTCAAACACCAGCCGGTTATCGTAAAGGAAGTACTTGTCGAACTACACGATCGAGGAATTTTCATTGCCAAACTTGATGGAAAAGCTGATAATCAGCAGCGCCACAAGCGAAACTTCAGGGCGCGGTGCCGATGAGCAATTTCGTCTCATACACACCGTTGACCACCACTTCCACAATGACGATGCTGACCAGACATCCGATCAGGATCCCCAGCAGGGCACACAGCACGTTATAGGTCATATAGTGCTTGAGGATCTCCTTAGCAGTAAATCCCCCTGCCTTCTGAGTACCGATCAGCACCCGCTGCTCGTCAATCATCCGGGTGATGGCAGCATAACAAATCACCGCTGCTACCACCAGGAAAATCAACGGCAGGGACACGCTCAAGGCGTCAATAGAACTTACGGTGATCTTCATGCCCCGCACGTCTCCGATTTCATTCCGGTTGGAAATGATCCAGTCCTGAGGCTCCACATCTTCCAATTCCCCTTTGGCGTCCGCCAGCTCCTTCTGCCCTTCTTCCACTTGTTCCCGGGCATCGGCCAGCTCCGCTTCCGCTTCCGCCAGCTGGGCTTCCCCGTCCCGCCAGTTTTTCTTCCGCGTCATCGATTTTCGCCTGGCCCGCATCCATGGGATCCTCGCACAGTTCCCCGATAAACTCCAGGTTTTCCTGGGCCGTCAAGGTGGGCATCAGATTGTAAGCCTGGAAAATAAATCCTACCGAGTGGCGGCGGTACATGGTCAGCGTCTTTTTGTCCGCATGGGAATAATCTTTCCCATCAAAAATAAACGTGCCTGTGGTCAGCTGGTCCATACCGCCAATAATATTCAGCATGGTGGATTTGCCACATCCCGACTTACCCAGGATCACCAGGAATTCCCCTTCCCGCACGTCCAGGTTGACCCCCTTTAGGATCTGAAGCTTCGTGTCCCCTTCCCCAAAGGTCTTGGTAACGTTACGCAAGGAAATGATAGCCGGCTTTTCCGCCGTCATGCCCAGATTCAACCCTCTTCCATCTATGGCGATGGCGGTGAGCATGGCCAGGTTCTCGCACAGGCTGACGTCTTCGTCATTGTACAGGGTCCCATCTTTCTTGTTGATGATCTGGATACAGCCAATCACCTCGTATTTGTTTACCAGCGGCCAGGCTCATACCGGTCAAGTCTGCCCCGCCAATCCAGAAAGAGGGATAAATTCGTTTGTCCCCTGTAATGTTGTACGCCCAAACAGTACCTGCCTCAGCTCCTACCGCCTTAACTACCTCGTTTAAGCTGGACCGCAGGGCGTCCTCCAGGGATTCCGCTTCTTGGAGCAATCTGGTAATTTCCCAAACAACTTGGGTATAGCCGATTCTTCTTTCTTCCATGTGGTTTTCCCCCTTGTCATAATCGAATCACCGGGCAATTGCACCGTTCCCGGTTTTTTCCAGTTTCTTTACCCAATCGCAAAAGCGGCGGCTTCCCATGCTGGGAAAGCCGCTCTGCCCCTTGGGCTCTTCCTCAGTTTTCAAGTTTTACAAAGCTGTTCCCTGGGCCCTGAACAGGGATACTCTCTTTTTAAGGCCCAGAAATTTCACAACCCGCTTTCCGGAAAGTTCAAGGGCTCAAATTCCCCCTACGCCTAAAAGGCATGCGAGAAAAAATGTCTCTGCTTCCGTACCCAGCTTGATCAACCTGAGGAAGTCAATATTCGTTTTATTGTATATAACAAAACCTTGCTAAAACAAGGGCTTTTCCACAAGCGGTTGGATTTTGACGCAAGTGGTTCTACTGTTTCCCTTTTTTCTATGGTACAGTATATTGTAGAGTGTTCGACTGTGAGGTGAGTTGGGTGATTCAAGCTGCCATGGTAGACGACCTTTCCCAGGACGGGGAAAGACTGAAAAAACTTCTTGCCGTTTATGGCAAAGAGAAAAAACTGTCCATACAAGCGGACTTGTATCAAAGTGGCGAAGAGTTTCTGCGTTTCGCTCAAAAGGGCGTGTATTCTTTAGTCTTTCTGGATATTGTGATGAAGGGCATAAACGGCCTGGAAACCGCCAAAAAGTTCCGGCAACTGGACACCCAAGCGCTTCTGGTCTTTGTTACTACGGAATCTGGTTACGCAGTGGAAGGCTATGAGGTGGACGCCTCTGGGGTTCTAGTCAAATCGGTTCCGCCAAATGTGAAAGCATTTCACCGTATGATGGACCGGCTGATTCCCAAATTGAAACATACTTGCTTCCTGGACCTGTCCAACACGGAATTGCGGCTCCGCATGCCGGTAGACACCTTGCAATACGTAGACGTAAGCGACCACAGCTTGGCCCTGCATACCCTGGACGCCACCTACCATCTGCGTATGCCCTTGGAAAAGCTAAAATCACTCCTGCCTCAGGACGCCCGGTTTTTCCAATGCCACCGGGGTGTTTTGGTAAATCTGGACTGGATTTCCTCTGTGGAAAAGGAAGTGGTCCACATGAAAAATGGGGAGATTCTCCCTGTGAGCCGGCGAAATTACCGGGCTCTTCTGGACGCCCAGGCAGCTTTGAACTTTGCCAAACTCCGGGAAAACTTTCAGTAAAGGCCAGCGTCGGACCTTTCCCCAAAGGAAAGTTGTTTTGCCAACCAAATTTGCCATAAAAAAAGCGGCCGCTCGTTTTAGCCCAAAGGCTATCACGAACAGTCGCTTTTTTTCTTTTGTTACAGGCGATTCTGCGGTTTTTGGGAACACGCTCCTTTACTCGTCCAACAGTTTCATAAATTCATCGCCTGTAATAGTTTCCTTTTGATACAGATACTTGGCAATCTGATCCAGCTTTGCCCGGTTTTCCGAAAGGAGCTTCACCGCTTTCTCATGCTGGTTTTTTACCAGTTCCACCACTTGTTTGTCAATTTCCGCCTGGGTTTCAGCCGAACAGGCCAGGCTGGCGTCTCCCCCAAGGTACTGGTTCGATACCGTTTCCAGCGCTACCATGTCAAAATCGCCGCTCATGCCGTACCGGGTGATCATGGCCCGGGCAAGTTTGGTCGCCTGCTCAATATCGTTGGAAGCCCCTGTAGTCACCGTATTCAGGGCCACTTCTTCCGCGGCGCGGCCACCAGTCAGCGTGGCGATCTTATTCTCGATTTCTTGCTTTTCCATCAGGTAATGATTGCCTTCTTCCACCTGCATGGTGTATCCCAGCGCCCCGGAAGTACGGGGCACAATGGTGATTTTCTGCACCGGCGCAGAATGGCTTTGCAGCGCTGCCACCAGCGCGTGTCCTGTCTCGTGATACGCCACCACCAGTTTTTCTTTATCGGTGAGAATGGCGTTCTTTTTCTGGTAACCGGCAATGACCACTTCAATACTTTCTTCCAAGTCAGCCTGGGTCACCGACTTTCTCCCTGCGCGCACGGCCCGCAGAGCCGCCTCATTGACGATATTCGCCAACTCTGCTCCCGAGGCGCCTGAAGCCATACGGGCTACCTTTTCAAAATCCACGTCTCCGGCCACTTTCACCTTTTTGGCGTGTACTTTCAAAATTTCCGTACGTCCCTGCAAGTCGGGCAATTCCACCGGCACCCGCCGGTCAAAACGTCCTGGACGGGTCAACGCCGGATCCAGGGATTCCGGACGGTTGGTGGCCGCCAGGATAATTACGCCGCTGTTTTCCTCAAATCCGTCCATTTCCGTCAGAAGCTGGTTCAAAGTTTGCTCCCGCTCGTCGTTGCCGCCAATGTTTCCTTCACGCTTCTTGCCAATCGCGTCGATTTCATCGATAAACACAATACAGGGTGCTTTTTCTTTCGCCTGTTTGAACAGGTCCCGCACTTTTGCGGCGCCCATACCTACAAACATTTCCACAAATTCCGAACCGGACATGGAAAAGAAGGGCACATTGGACTCGCCTGCCACCGCTTTCGCCAGCATGGTTTTACCGGTTCCGGGAGGGCCTACCAGCAAAATGCCTTTCGGCATGGCAGCGCCCACTTCTTTATATTTGTTGGGGTTGTGCAGGTAGTCCACAATTTCGGACAGGTTTTCTTTGGCCTCGTCTTCTCCCGCCACATCGGAAAATTTGATACCTTCTGAAGATTTCACGTACACTTTGGCATTGGATTTACCGAACATCATGGCGTTGGGACCGCCTGCCCGCTGCATCAGCTTCTTGGACATTAACTGGCCAATCCCCACGAAAATCACAATGGGCAGCACCCAACTGACCAAAAAACTGATAATGGGATTGGCCTGCTCAATGATCTCCCCGGAAAATTTCGCCCCGGAATCATTCAGCCGCTGGGTCAGGTCCGGGTCCGGCATCATACCGGTTTTGTAAATAGCTTTCTCATCTTTATCGGTAAAAACAATCTGGT
>DXXH01000113.1 GCA_019416395.1 Clostridiales bacterium | reverse complement strand
GCATAGGGGCCTACCTGTTGGGGTGGGGGATTTTTCGGAGCCAAAGGGAAAAACTGCTGCAAAGGCTGTGAAGGGGAGTGTGAAAGTGGAAGACAGGGTGATTCAAGTGGAGCATGTGACCATGGAATTCCGCCGGGCTCAGCGGGCGCCGGGCAGTATTAAGGAGTTGCTTTTGAAAGGTCGGGGAAAATGCCAGACGTTCCGGGCGCTGGATGACGTGAGCTTTTCCGTGGAGAAGGGCCAGGTTGTGGGGATCGTGGGGGCCAACGGTTCGGGAAAAAGCACCTTGTTGAAGATCATAGCCGGAGCTTTGACCCCTACTCGGGGCAAAGTGGAAGTAGACCGGGAAAAAGTGCAGCTGCTCACCTTGGGCACAGGATTTGACCCGGAGCTGACCGGGCGGGAAAACCTGTTTCTCAACGGGGCCCTGATTGGCCGGAGTAAGCAGTTTCTCACCAGGCGCTACCGGCAGATGGTGAATTTCGCGGAGTTGGACGGCTTTATGGACGAGCCGGTGAAGAATTATTCTTCGGGTATGGTGTCCCGGTTGGGATTTGCCATCGCCACCGCCGGGGAAGCGCCGGAAATCCTGATCCTGGACGAGGTACTGAGCGTGGGGGACATGTTTTTTCGCAAAAAAAGCGAGGTCCGGATCCGGGAAATGATCCACAGCGGATCCACCGTGCTGATTGTGTCCCATTCTCCCGGGGTGATCCGGGAAAACTGCGCTAAAGCCCTGTGGCTGGACCGGGGTAAGCTTCGGGCTGACGGCGACGCCCGGGAAGTCTGCGCTGCCTACGAAAGCAGCCGGTAAACAGGACGGACGGAAAGGAGATAGGTGTGAAAGAAAAGCTGTACCGTTTTTTCAGTCATCGGAATCCCCAAGGGCAAGAACGCTACTTGGAGTTGCGCAGGGCTGGAGTCCCCAAATGGAAGGCGGCTCCCAGTCTGTTGGCTGGGGTGTTTTCCTCTGGAAGGGACGAAACCCGACCGTTGCCCTGGGAAACCAGCGAATCTTCCTCGGTCCCCGTCCAGCCGCCGGAACAGTTGCTGGAAGCTTTGCGCCAATTTGACGTGGTTACCTTCGATGTGTTTGACACCTTGCTTCTCCGGGCGGTGGACCGGCCGGAGGACGCTTTTTTTCTGGTTGGGGCCAAGCTGGGCTACCCGGATTTTCAGCGCCTGCGGGTAGAGGCGGAGCAGCTGGCCCGCCAAAAAAAGCGGCAGGCCGGCGGCAATGGGGAAGTGACTCTCCGGGATATTTGGCAGGAACTGAAAGAAATGTGCGCTTTGCCCCCGGAGAAAGGCATGTACCTGGAGCTTCAGGTGGAACAGGCTCTTTGCCAGGGGAATCCCTATTTTCTGCCGGTGGTGGAAGGACTGCGGAAGCTAGGAAAACCCATGGCGCTGCTGTCGGACATGTATTTGCCGGGGGCATTTGTGGAGGAGCTGGTGGAGAACGCCGGATTTGGCCAGTTTGACCGGTGTTTTGTTTCCGGAGAACAGGGGATTTCCAAGTGGGAAGGGGGATTGTATGGCAGGCTGCGGGAGACTTTTCCAGAGGCAGCCACCTTTGCCCATGTGGGGGACAATCCTCACGGGGACGTGGTGAAAGCCCGGGAACAAGGGTTCACCCCCTTTCCCTATAAGGCTGTCAATCGGGCTGGGGGTCCCTTCCGGGCCAGGGATTTGTCCCGGATTCTGGGCGGGGTGTACCGTGGAATCGTAAACCGGCGGCTGCACAACGGTTTGGACCGCTTTTCCAAGCTCTATGAATATGGTTTTGTGTACGGCGGACTGTTTGCATTGGGGTATTGCCGGTTTATCCGGACTTGGGCCGACCAGCTCCAGGCGGATCGGCTGCTGTTTCTTTCCCGGGACGGGGAAGCACTTTTGACTCTTTACCGCCGGATGTATCCGGAAGATTTCCGGCCGGTATATGCCTATTGGTCCAGGCTTGCCGCGGCCAAAGTGACGGCAGGCTTATTCCCCCAGGATTATTTTCGGCGGTTTCTCTGGCACAAAGTGGGAAAAGGGATCCCTTTGGCGAAGGTGGTGGAATCCATGGAGCTCACCCCGTTGCTGCCGGAGTTGTGTGGAGCCCTGGGAGCGTCTCCGGACACGCCCTTAACGCATAAAAACACCAAGGCGGTCCAAAACTATTTTACAGAGGCTTGGGACAGGGTATTGCATCTGTATGAGCCCCAGCGCAGGGCAGCGGGAGCCTATTACCGGGAACTGCTGTCCGGAAGTTCCAAAGCGGTGGCGGTGGATATTGGCTGGGCAGGCAGCGGGGCAGTTTCCCTGTGGTGGGCGGCGGAAAAATTGTGGGGATTGGACTGTGAAATCACAGGGCTGGTGGCTGGGACCAACTCGGCCCACAGCCCGGAGCGGGACGCCTCGGAGCCGTTGCTGCTGACGGGAAAGCTGAAAAGCTATCTGTTTTCCCAAGGGGAAAACAGGGATTTGTGGCGGTTTCACGATCCCCGTCAGGGACACAACCTGTTTTGGGAGTTGCTGCTGGGCGGGGAAGAGGGAAGCCTGAAAGGGTTTTATCCTGCTCCCGGAGCCGGGTGGCGGCTGGAGTTGGGGGAGAATCCCCATAAGGACCAGGTGGGGGAAATCCACCGGGGGCTTCTGGCATTTGGAGAAGAATTTTTCGATTTGGAACGGCGGCTCGGACTGGAGCTTCCCATTTCCGGCAGAGACGCCTATGCTCCCATGCTGGAAATGCTGAAGGAACAAAACAAGCCTTACCGCCGGGAATTGGAGGAGCTGCTTGATGAACCGGGAATCGGATAAGGTGCTGTATCACGGGATCAGCTCTTACCAGCTGTTGGAACTTATGCTCCACCGGGCCATGTTTCACCCGGAAGATTGGGCGGTGTTGCTGCTGCCCGATTTTATTGTGGAAAAGTATCCCCAATGGCAGAAGCTGGCACCCCGGTTTTTTGACCAGGTCCGTCTGTTCCCCTACCTGGAAATTCCCCACAGGGAAGAAAGCAAGGTGGTGGCGGATACTGCCCGAGCTTATGAAGCCTTGGAGTTGCCCCCATTGGAGTCCTTCCAGAAGTTGTATATTGGGGGAGCCCATTTCTATTTTTCCCTGTACGTGCTGGAAAAGGGGCTGCCCTTCTGTTTTTTTGAGGACGCTGCGGGAATGCTCAGCCAGCCGGAAAAAGCCCAGGCAGTGGTGGCCGCGAAATTCCCGGAACACGCTGCCTTGGCTCAGGCCCATGGGCTGTTTTCCGGGGACAATCCCCTGATTCGGGAAGTGTTTTACTGTGGGGACGCCCAAACAAAACAGGTGAAAGTTCCGGGGAACCTGTGGGATTTTTCCGTGGAACGGGCGTTGAAATCATTGCCCTTGAAAGTCCGAAAGCGTCTGGTGAAATTTTTTGTTCCCCACTCCCTGGGGACTAGTGCTCATACGATTTTGCTGACCCAGCAGTTTTCCAATCTGGGATTGCTCCCAGAGGAAACACAGCTGGGATTGTACCGGGAGCTGGCTCAGGGTATGCTGGCCGGGGAAAAGCTGCTGGTGAAAAAGCATCCGGACGACCCTTTGGATTACCGGGAAGTGTTTCCTGGAGCGGAAATCCTGGAGCGGCCTTTCCCGGCGGAACTGCTGCCCTATGTGTTTCGCGGGAAAAGACCCAAGCGGGTGGTGGCGTTTGGTTCAGCCAGTTTGGCCAATTTGGGGGAAAGCTTTCAAACGGTGAGTCTGCCCTTGCCGGAAGGAAGTGAAATCCTTTCGCAAGAGCAGCCGGCGGGTTCCCCCCTTTAGCCGGGGATCTTGCTCCGGGCGCATTAATTTGGAAAGGTGGGGACTGTCATGGGGAAATCCCTGTTTCTGGTCAATTCCGTGTATCATCTTTTGTCAACCGTTCATATAAAGCGCGATGTTTTTCCCTGGGAAGAGGCGGATCTGGTGGTGACAGACGCCACTCCCGGGCTGAGTGGTTTGGCTCCCAGGCTGCGGGAAACAGGGTTGTTTCAACGGGTGATTCTGGCAGAGACAAAGGAGTTGTCTTCCCGGTTTCCCATGAATGAGGAAAAGGCAGTAGCCCAGTGTTTTGGGGAGCGTGAAACAACCTTGCAGTGGGTGCTGGGGGAAGAGCTGGAGCGGGAGTACTCCCAGGTATTCTTCCCCAATTGCGATTGGCTTGCCCGGCTGCTGGCCTGCCGGTATTACAGCAGTCCCTGTCCGTTTTATTGGGTGGAGGACGGTTTTTCCAGCTATGTGGTGGATTTTTTCAATCCCCACCGGGCGGCGGTAAACCGGCACGCTGAGGGGGAAAAGCTAAAGGAGAAAACCCAGGCTGCCCTGCTGTATGAGCCAAGGTTAGCTATGCGGGGGGATTCCATTCCCAACAGGTATATTCCCAAGCTTTCCCGGAAAGACGGGGAATTGAAAGAGCTGCTCAACTTTATTTTCGACTATCGCCCGCCCAGGGAGTTACCGCCTTTTCTATTTTTGGAGCAGTCTTTCCGAACGGAGAATATCCAAGGCAACGATCTGGAATTGATGGCCCGGTGCCAGCAGGTGGTGGGGCCTGGGAACTTTGGGGTAAAGCCCCACCCGCGCAATGGGGACAATCTGCCCCAGAGCATGGGGTTGACCAGAAAAATCGACCTTTCCGCTCCCTGGGAGCTGTTTTTGCTCAACCAGGAGAGAGAGATCCCCACAGTGATCACCGTTTGTTCCAATGGGGCGTTAAGCGGCAGAATCTGCCTGGGACTGGACACGAGTACCGTGATGCTTTACAAGCTCTACACCGGAAAAGTGCTGTGGAAGGAAAATGAGATCCTCGCCCGGTATTTGGAAACGTTTCGCCGGCAGTTCGCGGGAAAACAGTACTATGTGCCACAAACGGTATACGAATTGGAGAGCATTCTCAAGTATTTGGGAGGACAGCATGGAAACTAAGGTATCCATTATTATTCCGGTGTATGGCGTGGAGAACTACCTGGAGCGGGCGGTGGATTCCGCCCTGGCCCAGACGCTGGAGGAAAAGGAAATCATTCTGGTGGACGACGGCAGCCCAGATGCAAGTCCGGCCATCTGCGACCGTTACGCCCGGGATTATCCGGAGCTGGTGCGGGTGATCCATCAGGAAAACCAGGGGTTGGGCATGGCCCGGAACGCAGGGGCAGAAATTGCCAAAGGGGAGTACATTGCCTTTCTGGATTCCGACGACACGGTGGAGCCGGAAATGTATGAAGCACTCTACGAAAAGGCCAAAGAAGGGGATTACCAAATCGTGATGTGCGACGTGCGGGTACGCTTTGTAGAGGAAAACCGGGAAGTGGTGGTTTCCTCGTATCCCCGGGAAGAAATCGATCTGGCGGATTACATCGCCCACGGGAACAACATCACATACAGCGTGAACAAGCTTTTTCACCGGTCCATCTGGGAAGAAAACCGGTATGAGAAAATGCTTTTTGAGGATATCGCTCTGATTCCCGCTTTGGTGACCCGGTATCACCGGCTGGGCTATGTACCCCGGGCTTTTTACAATTACTATCGCCGGGCCAATACCATCTCTACCAGCCAGGTGGGGGAAATGGTGGATATTGTAAAGGCTTTCCGGAGTTTTCTCACCACCTGCGATCCCAGCTATCGGGAAGAAGCGGTGTATTCCACCGCCCGGCAGCTTCTCTGGAATATGACCCAGTCCC
This sequence comes from Clostridiales bacterium, assembly GCA_019416395.1. Classification (GTDB taxonomy): domain Bacteria; phylum Bacillota; class Clostridia; order Oscillospirales; family Acutalibacteraceae; genus Acutalibacter. The sequence goes on along the minus strand of DXXH01000113.1, from coordinate 927 downwards.
GCACACTGTTTTTACCGGATTTTATTGGGCTTTTGCGGGAGTTCGAGGCAGATTTCCGGTTAAACCCTTATTTGCGGCAGGATCCGGGAACTGCCAGAATTTTGGAATACCTAAACCGGAAGGTGATCCCGGACAATGTGATCTGCGCCCATTGCCGGAGAGCGCTTCCCCCGGAGTTGGTGGAACGGATTCAGCAGGATTTCCCTTTGGCCCGGCGGATCGAGCCTGGGGAAGAGTGGCTCTCCCGGGAAGGAACCCCGGAAACCGTGCGGCAAGCGGCGGAGTCAGGCCGCTGGGGATATGTGGAAGAATACCTGTCCCTGCTGGCCTTGTGGGAGGAGGGAGGCATAGTCCTGACAGGGGCCGCCCTGCCCCAGCTGAATTTAAAGCGCCGCCGCATGGAGCCGGCCTTCTTTGGGTTTGAAAATGAGGAAGAACTTACCACGCTGTGTTTTGGGGCGGTTCCCCATCATTACGCAATACAGGCTCTGCTGCATTCCTATCAGGAAGACCACATTTACAACCGGGCGTTTCTGCCTTTGAGCCAGCGGCTGCGGGATTTTCTCATCACCCGGTTTGGATTAAAGATCAATGGCCGCCGGCAGGTGCTGGAAGGGGAAATCACCGTGCATTTGCCCAGTGTGCTGGCTTACGATCTCCATGATGGGGAAAACTGCTGCAAGCACGGGGAATTCCCTGCGCCGGAAGGCTTTGAGATGGTCAGCTCTTCCGTGCTGGAGTTCTGGTCCCGGAGAATCTTGGAGAATTGGAACCTGTATAAAACGGAGAAAGGAAAAAAATCCCCGGATGCCGGTCCCTTTGTATCCAAGCCGGCAGGGGGGAATTACACGGAAGCCCAGATGGAAGCGGAGCGCCAGCGTGTGGCGGCGCTCTATGAGCAGTCCACCAGCTGGAAGGTGACCCGGC
>DXXH01000112.1 GCA_019416395.1 Clostridiales bacterium | reverse complement strand
TCGTCCACAATGCCGATGGTGAAGCGCTTCTTGGGCTCGGCCTTCTCCATGTTGCGGTAGACAGCGATGATGTCGCTGGGCTTGGTGTCCTTGGAACCCAGACCGTAACGGCCGGAATAAACGGGGCATGCGCCGAAGGGAGTGCCGTTGATCGCAGCCAGCACGTCCAGATAGAGAGGCTCGCCAATGGAGCCGGGCTCCTTGGTGCGGTCCAGGACGGAGATCTGCTTCACGGTCTCGGGCATCACGTCCAGCAGGTACTTGGCCACAAAGGGACGATACAGGTGAACCTTTACCAGGCCAACCTTCTCGCCAGCGGCGTTCAGGTAGTCGATGACTTCCTCAATGGTCTCGCAAGCGGAACCCATCGCAATGATGATCTTGTCCGCGTCGGGAGCGCCATAATAGTTGAAAGGCTTGTAGTCGGTGCCGATCTTCTCGTTGACCTTGTTCATGTAGTCTACAACAACTTCCGGCACAGCGTCGTAATACTTGTTGCAGGCTTCACGGGCCTGGAAGAAGATATCGCCGTTCTGGGCCTGGCCACGCAGCACGGGGTGCTCGGGGTTCAGAGCATTGCGGCGGAACGCGTCCACAGCGTCCCAATCCAGCAGGTCGCCCAGATCGTCGTAATCCCACACCTGGATCTTCTGGATCTCATGGGAGGTGCGGAAACCGTCGAAGAAGTGGAGGAAAGGTACCCGGCCCTTGATCGCGGAGAGATGGGCCACGGCGCCCAGGTCCATGACTTCCTGGGGACTATTGGAGCACAGCATCGCGTAACCGGTCTGGCGGCAGGCGTACACGTCGGAATGATCGCCGAAAATGTTCAGCGCGTGCGTAGCCACCGTACGAGCGGAAACGTGGATAACGCTGGGCAACAGCTCGCCAGCCATCTTGTACATGTTGGGGATCATCAGCAGCAGGCCCTGAGAAGCGGTGTATGTAGTGGTGAGAGCACCAGCTGCCAAAGAGCCGTGCACAGCACCAGCAGCACCAGCCTCGGACTGCATCTCGGTGACCCGGACTTCTCTGCCGAACAGGTTCTTGCGGCCTGCAGCGGCATACTTGTCGGTCTCATCCGCCATTACAGAAGAGGGCGTGATGGGGTAGATGGCAGCAACGTCGGTAAACGCATAAGATACATGCGCGGCGGCGCTGTTACCATCCATGGTTTTCATTTTTCTTGCCATGAAGTATTTCCTCCTTTTAGGATGATCGAAAGGAATATGACGGGCATTTTCCGGTGTGCTGCCAAAGATACCCGTGCTGTTTTATTCTAGCATTTTTTTTGTGCTGTGTAAAGGCATAAAAAAAGGGATTCGTCAACTTTTTGGCAAAACGCCCCGTCCCATTTGACATCTACCACCCTTTCAGGTAGAATAGAATCTAATATTGTAATGTAATGCCGGGCGTCGCCCGGCCCGCTTCGCGAAAGGGGTTTAATTTCATGTCACCCGAACCGGACAGTTATTTCATTCTTACTGTTGCGCTCACGATCTTGTGTCTTGTGCTCTCCTCTTTTTACGCTGCTGGAGAATCCGCTGTGGACTTTCTCTCCCAGGCGCAGGTCAAAAAGGATGCTGACGAAGGAAACACCAAGGCACAGAAATTGTTAAAACTTGTCAACTGGCAAAAAGCCGCCGTCTCTCCCCTACAGGCTGGACTGGCGCTGTTTGGCCTTTTGGGGCTGGGATTTGGGCTGTACGCCTTCACCTGGCTTCTGGGAGACGCTTTCTCCTTTATTGAGCGGGAACATCTCCGCTATTTCCTGGCGGTCCTGGTAATTACCGTTGCGTACCTGGTGCTGTTTTTCCTGTTTGGCAATCTGCTTCCCAAGAAAAGTGCCCGGCACAACGCCAAAGATTTCGCCTACCGTTACAGCGGGATCCTTGGCGGGCTTCACGGGCTGGCCTTTCCCTTTCTCAAGTTTTGCGCCATGATTGTCAATGGGATTTTGCGCCTTTGCGGCATCGATCCCCATATTCTCGACGATCCTGTCACCGAAGAGGAAATTCTCCAAATGGTAGGTGAAGGAGAAGAAAAAGGAGTGATCGAAGAAACCGAGTTGGATATGATCACCAACATTTTGGATTTCAAGGACACCACCGCTGAGGAAACCATGACTCACCGCACAGATATTATCGCTGTGGAAGACACCGCTTCCATTGCGGAAGTGGTGGAAGCTTCCGTGGAAAACGGCTGCTCACGAATCCCCGTGTATCATGAGGATATCGACACTGTGGTGGGAATCTGCTATGTCAAGGATCTGCTTCCCTATGTGGGTCGGGAAGTACCGGACTTTATCAAAATCACCGATTTGATGCGCCCCACGTATTTCGTGCCGGAAACCAAAAAATGCAGCCAGCTCTTCACCGAGATGACCGAACGGAAAGTGCAGATCGCCATTGTATTGGACGAATACGGCGGCACCGCAGGTCTGATTACCTTGGAAGACCTGGTAGAGGACATTGTGGGCAATATTCAGGACGAATACGACCATGAGGAAGAGGAAATCCACCGTATGAGCGAAACGGAGTTCACGGTGGACGGCACCGCTTCCATTGACGAAATCTCCGATTTGATCGGGAGCCAGCTCCCTGAAGGGGATTACGACACCATTGCCGGATTGGTTACGGAACAGCTGGGCAGGCTTCCCAAAAGCGGTGAGCACCCTCAGATCAAAATCAACAGCACAACGATCACTGTGCTGGAAGTGGAAGAACAGCGTATCGCCCGCCTGCTGTTAGTCAAAGATCCCCCGGTATCACAAGATAAGGAATCCAAAGAAAAGAAGGAATCGGAATAACCATGAGCCAATCTCAAGAAAACGAGCTTGAAAACCAGGATTCTTCCAACACTTCCCACGACGGCGGAAATGTCCTTGGCACTGCCCCCATTGGAAAACTGCTGTTTTCCCTGGCCGTTCCAGCCATTACTGCTCAAGTGGTGAATATGCTATACAATATTGTGGACCGCATCTACATCGGCCACATTCCGGAGATTGGCACGGCAGCCCTCACCGGCGTGGGGATCACCTTCCCCATCATCACCCTGATCAGCGCTTTCAGCTCCCTGATCGCTATGGGTGGCGCCCCCCGGGCTTCCATTGCCATGGGTGAAGGAAACCAGGAACGTGCGGAACGGATTCTCGGCAACTGCTTTACCGCCCTGCTGTTTTTATCCGTGGTGCTTACCACGATTTTCCTGGTCTTTCAAGAGCCGATCCTCTGGGCTTTTGGCGCCAGTGAAAATACCATTGGCTACGCCACGGACTACATGCGCATTTATGTATGTGGCACTGTGTTTGTGCAGATTGCTCTGGGCATGAACATGTTTATCACATCTCAGGGATTCGCCAAAACCAGCATGCTGACCGTCATTATCGGCGCGGCGTTAAACATCGCCCTGGATCCCCTGTTTATTTTCGTCTTCAACATGGGCGTCCAGGGGGCGGCTGTAGCTACCGTGTTTTCCCAGGCTGTCTCGGCCGTTTGGGTATTGCTGTTCCTTTTAGGAAAACGCACCACCCTGCGGATCAAGGCAAAGTGCATGGTGGTTCAGCGAAAGATTCTTCTCCCTGTTTTGGCGCTGGGCATCTCCCCTTTTATTATGCAGAGCACGGAAAGCCTTTTGAGCGTTGTGCTGAACACTTCCTTGTTAAAATACGGCGGCGATAACGCTGTGGGCGCTTATACGGTCATCGCCAGCATTATGCAGGTTGTCAACCTTCCCTTGCAGGGCTTGACCCAAGGTGCTCAGCCAATCACCAGCTTCAACTACGGGGCAAGGAATATGGCGCGGGTGCGGAAATCCGTCCGTTTGTTGCTCACCTGCACCCTGACCTACAGCGTTCTGTTTTGGCTGGTCATCATGCTCGTCCCCCAAATTCTGGTGGGAATTTTCACCAGCGATCCGGAATTGATGAAAACCGCGGTGTGGGCGGTACGGATCTTCCTGTTTGGTGTGTTTGCATTTGGCGCACAAACAGGCTTCCAGCAATCTTTTTTGGCCCTGGGGCAAGCAAAAGTTTCCCTGCTGCTGGCTTTGCTGCGGAAAATTGTGCTGTTGATCCCCTTGATCTACATTTTACCTTTGTTTTTCAGCGACAAGCTCTTCGGCGTATTTGTGGCCGAACCTATCGCCGACATTTTGGCGGCTTCCACCACCACCGTGTCCTTCTTGCTTTGGGCAAGAAAGAACCTTCGTGACAGGAAGCTACCCAATTCATAAGCATTGGGCCGCGGCATTGCCGCGGCCCTTCCCTTAAATTGTTTTTTCTGACGCTTCCCTGCCCAACGCATTGGTGCAGTAGCGCATCAAATCCTCTTTGGTGTTCAAATCCGCTGTACTCTGCATGACCTGCTCTTGCAGCAACGGCGGTAAAGAATTGAAATACTGTTTCGCTTCCGTATCCATCTTACTCAAATTTGGCATAGCTATCTCTCCTTATCCACGGTTCTTTCCGCTGGAATACAGGATTCCCCTTCACACACCGAAATATTCACCCTGATTGAAAGGAGCTTTCCCATGGAACACTTTTCCCAACTTCCCCTTTTTGACGGTTTGCAGGAAGGCGAATGCCTTCGAATGCTGGAATGTTTCCGAACAAGCCCTCGTACTTTTCAGGCAGGTGAAACAGCCTACACCTATGGTACCGGGGACGGCAAAACCGTGGGAATTCTCCAAGAAGGCCGGGCGGCTTTGGTGAAAATCGATGCCAGTGGAAGCCGCACGGTCCTGGAACGCCTGGAAAAAGGCGGTGTGTTCGGGGAATTGATCGCATTTTCCAGTCTGCCCTGTGACAATGTTTCCGTGGTATGTGAATCCAAGTGCGTCATGGTTTTTCTCCCCCAATCCCGGTTGACTTCCCCCTGCGCTAAATCCTGCGCCTGTCACCATCAGCTGCTGGAAAACCTGCTGGGGCTGATCTCCCGCAAAGCCTTTGACCTCAGCGAACGGGTGGAAGTACTTTCCTGCCGGACCACCCGGGAAAAACTTCTGTGCTATTTCCGGATTTGTGCCGGCCAAACGCGCAGCCTCAGTTTTACCCTGCCTTTCTCTCTAAGTGCTCTGGCGGACTATATTTGCGCGGACCGAAGCGCTATGATGCGGGAAATTAAACGCCTGCGTGAAGAAGGCTATTTGGAAATCTCCGGCCGAAACGTACGCTTTTTGGCGAACAAGCCCTTTGGTCAGGCCGACCTTTGCGCCGCTTCACTTGTGAAATCATAAACCTACATCAGAACCTATCAATCCAGCCCTCTTTTCAGTCCGGGGGCTGGATTTTTCGTGTCCGGAATAAACGAATTCCTTGGAATAGGATCGTTTAAAAGCTGGTTAAGATTTTCTGTCGAAAATCTTAAGAATGCTGCAAGCAGGTTGCAGCCGATCTTGGGATCCAGTACAATAAATCCGTCCTTATTTTTGTGAGATTTATGGAGGAAATTACTATGCTATCCATCAGCGGCGTGACCAAACGCTATGGCAAAACCCTTGCGAACGACAACATCAGTTTCGCTGTGGGCGACGGACAGATCGGCATTCTGCTAGGACCCAACGGCGCTGGAAAATCTACGATCATCAAGTGTATCACCGGCCTTTTGCGGTTCACAGGCCGGATCGAAATCAACGGCAACGTGAACACGTCCTTGGAGGCCAAACGCCAATTGGGCTATATCCCGGAAATGCCTGCGGTCTACGATTTGCTCACTGTGGAAGAGCATTTGGAATTTATCCGGAGAGCCTATAAAATTGAGGACCAGGCCTATACCCAGCAGCTCTTGGAACGGCTGGAACTGGAAGACAAGAAAAACAAGCTGGGCAAAGAGCTCTCCAAAGGCATGCAGCAAAAGCTGTCTATTTGCTGCGCGCTGGCCCACAAACCCCAGGTGGTCATTTTCGACGAACCGTTGGTGGGTCTGGACCCTCACGCCATCAAGGAATTAAAACAGATTTTCCGGGAATTAAAGGCTAGCGGAGCTTCCGTGCTCATCTCCACCCATATGATTGACAGTGTGGAGGATTATTGGGACGTGGCCAACATCATGATGAACGGACGGTTCGCCGCTACAAAATACAATGATGGCAGCGAGGGACAAAGCCTGGAAGATCTGTTCTTCGCCATCACCGAAGGCAATCCGGCGGAGGGCTAAACCATGAAAAGCGCTCTTGTCTATCTGACTGCCACAAAACTGAAAAATCAACTGATTGGGGTTGTGAAAAGCCCTGCCAAGCTGATTTATGCCCTATTCCTTGTGGCTATTTTCGCATTGTCCGCTTTTTCCGGGAATTCCACCGACATGACCCTGCGAAATCCCCAGGAACTGACGGCCATTATGAACCTTTTTTACACCGCCATGTTTTTAATGCTCTTTTACTCGGGAAGCACCAGCAAAACTCCCATGTTTACCCTGTCCGACGTAACGTTGCTCTTCCCTGCCCCGCTCAGCTCCAACAAAATCCTGTTTTACGGGCTGGTGCGACAGCTGGGACTTTCCCTGATTCTGGGATTTTTCCTGTTGTTCCAATATTCCTGGCTGCACAGCCTTTACGGAGTTACTCCCGGAGGATTAATCCTGATTATCGTTGGCTACGGCTTGACCCTGTTCTTCGCTCAACTCAGCGCTATGGCGGTATATACCCGTACCAGTGGCAATGAGAAGGCTGAAAAAGCTGTCCGTTATTCCGTATTCATCGTAGCGCTGGCCTATTTGGCATGGGCACTGTT
>DXXH01000111.1:3104-6821 GCA_019416395.1 Clostridiales bacterium | reverse complement strand
CCTCAGCACTCATCAGCAGCTGGGGGAGAAAGAGGGTTTTCTTCTCGAAACGATCGCCTACCGCGTCCAGGGCGGGCACAATCTCCTGGTTGATGAGTTCCAACCCGGACCTGGTGGAAAGCCCTTCCTCGGCGGCCTGGTGGGCTGAATCCTTAAGCCCTTTTTCAATCGCTTCCTTGAGGGTATAGGAAGCGCTTGCCGGTGCTGCTGAAACCGCGTTTTTTTCCTGCCCGTAGGCCGCGATATATTCCATACAGTTTTGATCCCAACCACTTAACGCGCAATAAGAACGGTACGTGCGCATCATTTGATCGGATTTGGGGTTCATAATTGCGGCGTCTAGGCCCCGCTGCAGTGCCATCAGGAAAAACGCTGAGGTGATGTTCTCCCGCTGGGGAAGTCCAAATGAGATATTGGATACGCCCAAGGACGTTTTCACGCCCAATTCTTTACGGATACGCTCTAACGCGTCCAACGTGACAAGCGCTGCGTCCTGGCCTGCGCTAACCGCCATTGTCAAGGGATCAATGACAAGGTCACTCCGTGGGATTCCATAGGAAAGTGCCGTCTCTACAATCCTTCTGGCAGCTCGAAAACGGCCTTCCGCTGTTTCCGGGATCCCCTCTTCGGTAATGGTCAAGCCAATCACCACACCGCCATATTTCTTGACCAACGGAAAAATGGCCTTCATGGACGCTGTTTTTGCCGTTACAGAATTGACCAGGGGTTTTCCGTTATACAATCGCATCGCCCGTTCCATGGTGGCTGGGTCGGATGTGTCGATTTGCAATGGCAGAGGGGAGACACCCTGTAACTCCTGAATCACTTCGCACATCAGGGCCGGTTCGTCAATTTCCGGAAGTCCCACGTTCACATCAAGCACATGGGCTCCCGCATCCTGCTGGGAAATGCCTTCCCGCAAGAGATAGGGGATATCATGATCCCGTAGGGCTTGTTTGAACTTGGGCTTTCCTGTAGGGTTGATCCGTTCCCCAATGATCACAGGCGCCTTACCAAATTCCGCCCAGCGGATTCCCGAAGTCACAATGGTGCGGGAAGGGGCGGGAAGAGGCTGACACCCCAAACCTGCGCAGACTTGCACCATTTTCCTGATATGCTCCGGTGTGGTACCGCAACAACCACCCACTACCCAGGCACCAGCCCGGGCAATTTCACCCATCCAGCTGGCAAACTCTTCAGGACCCACGTCATAACAGGTTTTTCCCTCGCGCTCTACAGGCAATCCCGCGTTGGGATTCACCACGATGGGCAATCCGGTAAACTCCTGAAGTTTGGGCAACAACGCAGCCATTTGCTTTGGCCCCAGCCCACAGTTAAAACCAATAGCGTCAGCACCCAACCCTTCCAACACGGCAGCCGCTACTGCCAAATCGCCGCCTGTAAGAAGCTTTCCATCTTCGTCAAATGTCATGGTGACAAACACCGGCAAATCAGAGGCTTCTTTCGCTGCCAGAAGTGCTGCTTTCGCTTCGTAAATATCGCTCATTGTCTCGATCAGGATTGCGTCCGCTCCAGCCAATGCGCCTGCCCGGACCATCTCCTGAAACGCCGAAACCGCGTCTTCAAAATCCAACTCACCCATAGGTTTCAGCAATTTTCCAGTAGGGCCAATATCCAGGAACACAGTGCCCTTACCCGATTCTTTCACGGCCTGTAAAGCGTTTTCGATCCCTGCTTTTACGATTTCTTCCACGGAATGTCCGCTGCCTTCTAGTTTGAATCGGTTTGCCCCAAAGGTATTGGATTTGAGAAAATCCGCTCCCGCCTGTAAATAGGAACGGTGGATCTCCACAAGCTCTTCCCGGTGAGAAAGATTCCAAAGCTCAGGCAGTTCCCCTGGCTGCAATCCCATAGCCTGCAATGTGGTGCCCATCGCTCCGTCAAAGTAGCGGATTTTTCCGCCTAGCTGACTCAAAACTTTATCCATGACCAATCTTCCTCTCTACATCAGATTTTCCTGTCCCGCAGCTTTTCGGAACGGGCAGTTTTCCGCAGAACATATCATGCACCTTCCCACATGGCAAAGAGAGGGGTCTTTTGAAAGCCCCACTACTCCTGTAATGGATTTCATGGGAAGCATCAAATAGTTCTCTGTCAAAGTCACACCAATCTTTTTTGATACCTGTAAAGCGTCAAATAAAAATTTTGGGTTGGAAAGAGCAAAATCTCCATACCCTGGGCTGTACCTTGGCCGCAAATAGAGGCCTTGCTCTTTGGCGTATTGTTGGATTTCTTCCTGCGCCAGGTCTGCTTGTTCCTCTGTGTAAACAGCCGCGCATGCTTGCAACACAGGCACCAGAGGCATTTCGACCAGCTCATACCGTTTGATCAGAGTATCCACTCCTTGTCCTAGCGTAAAGGCTACCAGGAAAGCTTCCTGGCAGCCCTTTACATGCGCCGCTAAAGTTTTGCTGGGCAAATATGTTCCACCCAAAACGACGCCTTCTTGCTCTACCCAAAGAGGATATCTGCCACATACGTGCCGGGGACTTGACGCTTGGATAATTTCCCGCTCTGCCCGAGCGATCATTTGGTCTAACTGGGGATCGCTTTTGGAAGCGCCAAGGTAACGAAGAATTTCCTGTTTATCCATAGATCCACCACCCAACTGTTACCGAAGAATATGGCTGAGATTTTCCATGATTTTCGCCGCTGTTTTCGGACGATTCATGGTGTACAGATGAATATACCGAACACCGTTTGCGATCAGGTCAATGATCTGTTCCGTCGCGTAGGCAATTCCGGCTTGCTCCATCGCTTGGGGATCGTCGGAAAATTTATCTGCAATGGCTTTAAAACGGGGCGGCAGCATGGAACCGGAAAGCTCGCAGCTGCGTTTGATCTGCTTGGCGTTAATCACTGGCATGATTCCAGGGATCACCGGTACATGGATTCCAACCGCCAACACCCGGTACAGGAAATTGTAGTACACATTGTTGTCAAAAAACATCTGGGTGGTCAAAAAATCGCACCCGGCATCGACTTTTTCCTTTAAAAAAGCAATATCGTCTTCTTTATGTTCACACTCCACATGCCCCTCGGGATAGCATGCCCCACCGATACAAAAACCGCCATAGGCTTTGATATCCTGGATCAGCTGGATCGCGTAGGTATAGGGACCTGGAACATAGTCTTTTGGACGGTCCCCCCGCAGGGCTAGGATATTTTCGATTCCCCGTTGCTTCAGCTCATCAAGACGCTGCCGGACATCTTCCTTTGTGGAGTCACAACAGGTGAGGTGGGCCAGGGCAGGGATTCCATGGGTATCTTGAATGTAGGAAGCCACTTCCACTGTCTTCTTGGAAGTACTTCCACCAGCACCGTACGTCACACTGATAAAATCCGGCCCCAACGCTTGGATTGCGTCTACCGTTTCAAAGATTCCGCTAAACTGCACGTCTTTCTTGGGCGGGAATATCTCACAGGAAAAGGTTATCTTCTTGTCTTTCTGGTTGAGCAAATCCTTGATCTTCATACAAAATCACGCCTTTCTAAATGGCTGTAAAACCCAATCTTATTGGAACGCGTTTTGGAATATATTATTTTACCATAGGGCATAGAAATTGAAAAGAGAATACGGAAAAAACTTTTGGCATATGCCTGCCACATGAGGTGATTCGATGAAACGCAAGATCTTATTCTGGGTACTGTTTTGCGCTTCTTTAGCGTTATTTGGGATTCAAACCATAGAAGCGT
>DXXH01000111.1:0-3094 GCA_019416395.1 Clostridiales bacterium | reverse complement strand
GAAGCGTTTGGTATTGTGGCATTCCATGCGGAATTTTTCGAAAAGAAGCCTACGATTGTTGTGGACGCGGGCCACGGCGGGGAAGATGGGGGAGCCGTAGGCGTTAATGGGCTGGTGGAAAAAGAGATCAATTTGGCCATTGCTTTAGCTCTTGCGGATGATTTAAAGGCAAGTAATTTCCCGGTGGTCTTGGTTCGGGACAGTGATTACTCTGTGGGGGACCAAACTTTATCCACTGTAGCAGAACGGAAACGCTCTGACACAAAGCGCCGGGTCCAACTGGTAGAAGAAACCGGGGATTGCATTCTGGTAAGCATTCACCAAAATCAATTTTCCCAAAGCCAGTATAAAGGCGCCCAGATGTTCTATTCACCCAATAACAGTGAAAGCGCCCTGCTGGCAGAGTGTATCCGTCAAAGTGTGGTTGGTTCCCTTCAGCCGGAAAATACCCGACAAAATAAAGAAGCAGGTGAGGACATCTACCTGCTTACCCATTGCCAGGTTCCAGGGGTCATTGTGGAATGCGGCTTTCTTTCCAATCCGGAAGAGGCAAACCTTTTAGGACAGGAAGAGTACCAACAGGATATGGCGGCAGCTATTTACAATGGAATCATATCCTTTGTAGAGCAGCGGGAAGAAGAAAGCTCTTCTTCTCCGTGAGATAAAAGCTTCTTCTAACTTGCTTTTTGTGGTATAATGCTCTATAGTTGGTTGGAATCCGGCGAGGCGTTGGCTATGCCTCGTACGCACTTTATAGAGCAGGTGAATTCAGCATGGCTGTGAAAAATAAATTGGTTTACCAATGCAGGGAATGCGGATTTGAATCCGCAAAATGGCTGGGGAAATGTCCCAGCTGCGGAGAATGGAATACCTTTGAGGAAACCTTGAAAGAACCTGCGGTACCTCAAAAAAAGGGGAGCAGCAGTAGCGGAAGGCTTTCCCGGCCCACTCCCATCAACGAGATCAGCACCGAAGAAGAGTCACGCTACCACACCGGCCTTTCCGAATTGGACCGGGTGCTGGGCGGCGGCATTGTGAAAGGTTCTTTGATCCTGATCAGCGGCGATCCCGGTATTGGCAAATCCACCATGCTTTTGCAGATTTGCGAAACATTGGGGCAAACGCTTCGGATCCTTTATGTATCCGGAGAAGAATCCGCCCGGCAGATCAAGCTTCGGGCATCACGTCTGGGCGTGCAAAGCTCCAATCTGATGATCCTCACGGAAACGGACGTTCAATACGTGGTGGAAGAAATCCGCAGTGAACGCCCGGACCTGGTGATGATCGATTCTATCCAGACCATGAACCACACTGATTTAAACTCTTCACCAGGCAGCGTTACCCAAGTGCGTGAATGCACCAACGCCATGATGCGTTGCGCCAAATCCTTGGATATCCCCATCATTGTGGTGGGTCATGTAAACAAAGATGGCGCCATTGCCGGCCCAAAGGTATTGGAACACATTGTGGACGCAGTTCTTTATTTCGAAGGGGACCGGCAAATGACTTACCGGATTCTTCGAGCTGTCAAGAACCGGTATGGCTCTACCAACGAAATTGGCGTATTCGACATGGGGGAGCATGGCTTGCAGCAAGTGGAAAATCCTTCCCAAGCCATGCTGTCCGGGCGGCCGAAAGATGTTTCCGGTACCTGTGTTACCGCTGTCATGGAAGGCACCCGGCCGATTCTGGCAGAAATCCAAGGGCTGGCGACTACGTCTGGTTATGGGAATCCACGGCGTATGTCCACTGGTTTCGACTATAATCGAATGGCCTTGATCCTGGCTGTGTTGGAAAAACGGGCGGGGTACTATTTCTCCAATCTGGACGCTTATGTGAACGTGGTGGGGGGGCTGCGGCTTGACGAGCCTTCTGTGGACCTGGCGGTGGCAATGTCGCTGATCTCCAGCCTGAAAGACACACCTATCCGAGAAGATACGGTGGTATTCGGAGAAATTGGCTTAGCTGGAGAGTTGCGCAGTGTCAGTCATGCCGATCTGCGAATCGGGGAAGCGGCCCGCCTTGGTTTTACCCGGTGCGTCTTGCCATACCATGGTCTAAAAAGCCTAAGTGCTTCCCGTAAGCAGGACATGGAGATCATTGGCGCCAGAAATATTCGGGAAGCTTTTGAGGCTGCCACATGAGTGCCTTTTTACAAAATCCACGATTACCTCAAAAGCCTGTATCGTTGGGATTGATTTCCGGCGAATACCCTTGGCTAAAACAAGCCCTGGAAAAATGGAATATCAAAACATTGACCACGGAAGAGGAAAAACGCTTGCCAGACCCTGTGCGGTTTCATCCAGATTTGCAGGTGTGTCCCTTTCCTTTGAAACAAATGTTCGTATTAAAACAGAACAAACTCGGAAAAGAATTGTGTGACTTGGGATTCACTGTTCTGGAGACCTACAAGGAGCCTGGAAAGCAATATCCACAGGACGTGCTTTGCGGCGGTTTTTGGTGGGGTTCTTATCTGGTGGGAAATCCCAAAGGGATCGATCCGCTCATTCAAAAAAATGCGATACAGCAAGGTCAAACGCTGCTTCCAATACGGCAAGGCTATGGGGCTTGTTCTGTGGCTTTGGTAAATCAGCGGTGCGCTATCACTGCGGATAAAGGGTTGGAACAAGTCCTGACCACAAATGGATTTGAAGTGTTGTTGATCCGTCCTGGGTTTATTTTGTTGCCAGGCTATGGCACCGGATTTATTGGCGGATGCTGTGGTAAGCTGGCTCCAGATCTGTTGGCATTTACTGGTGAGTTGTCCTTGCACCCAGATGGAGATAGAATTCGTGGTTTCTTGAAACAGCATGGAGTTACACCTGTGGAATTGAGACAAGGCCCGCTGATAGATGTGGGCGGCATTCTTCCATTGATGGAAAAGGATTAACCTAGGAAAAGGGGTCTGGAAAAGAAAATACAAAATTATACAAAATGAATATTTTGTATAATTCAGGGAAGGAGCAAACGGAAAATCATGAGTTTTTCCATTAAAGACGAAATGCCTGAGCTGGTTCAGCAATATGCCATGTACTTACGGAATATTCGTGGGCTTTCCGCAAAAACCGTCGACGAATATTGCATGGATCTGAGA
>DXXH01000110.1 GCA_019416395.1 Clostridiales bacterium | reverse complement strand
TGCCCATGGAAGCCTTATTGCTCTTGGGCACCTTGGGCTTCTCGTCAAACTCGTAAATGGAGTCGTCCTCGTTGGTGTTCAAGATGCCGAAACGGGACGCTTCCGCAATCGGCACTTCGTACACGGCAATGGTGCAGGCCGCGCCCTTCTCTTTGTGGAAGGAGAGCATCTTGGAGTAATCCATCTTGTAAATGTGGTCGCCGGAAAGGACTACCACATAATCGGGATTGTATCGCTCGATAAAGGGGATATTCTGATAAATGGCATTGGCGGTGCCTTTGTACCAGTCGGATTTCTTATTCTTCTGGTAAGGGGGCAGTACGTGCACGCCCGCAGTATTGCTGTCCAGGTCCCAGGGCTGGCCATTGCCAATGTAGTCGTTGAGCTCCAGGGGCTGGTACTGGGTAAGTACACCTACTGTCTCGATGCCGGAGTTTACGCAGTTGGAAAGGGGAAAATCAATGATACGGTATTTTCCACCGTAAGGCACCGCGGGCTTGGCAAGGTTCCTCGTCAAAACACCCAGACGGCTACCCTGGCCACCGGCAAGCAACATGGCCACAACCTCTTGTTTGGGTAACATGATAGCGTCCTCCTAATCTTCATTTATTGCTAAAAGCAGCGGATTCCCCTGGTTTCCCAAGGAAACGGATTCGCTTCTCTTACCTGATTATGTCAGTGGGTCTTTCCCCCACTCTTCTTTGCCCGGGACCGGGAACCGGTTCCGGCTTTGGCAGTTGCCTTCTTCGTAGCGGTATGCCGCACCCGTTTGGGCGTCTTTTTTACGCACTCCAGGAAGAAGACGGAATTTTCCGGCAGTGTCAGGGACACGCTCTGCTCGCAACCGTGCATGGGCACGTCCTGGGTTTTGATCTCCTTGCCGTTGGTTACCCCGCCGCCGCCAAACTCCTTGGCGTCAGAGGTAAACACCTCGGCCCACACGCCCCGGTAAGGCACGCCTATGCAATAGTTTTCCCGCTGCACGGGAACAAAATTGCACACCGCCACAAGCTCGCGGCCGTCCTTGGCTTTCCGCCGGAACGCGATGACGCTCTGCTGATAGTCATCGTTGGAAATCCATTCAAAGCCTTCCCAGGAGAAATCCACTTCCCACAGCTCAGGACGGCTGAGATAGAAATGGTTTACCGCCCGGAAAAAGGCCTGTGCCTGCTGATGCTCGGGATATTGGAGCAGGCCCCACTCCAATTCTTTCTCAAAGTTCCACTCGTTCTTCTGGGCAAATTCAGTACCCATAAATTGCAGCTTCTTGCCGGGGTGCGCCATCATGTAGCTGACGAAACACCGCATTCCGGCGGCCTTCTGCTGGTCGTTGCCCGGCATTTTATTGATAAGGGAACCCTTGCCGTAGACCACCTCGTCGTGGGAGATGGGCAGGATGAAGTTCTCTGAGAAAGCGTAGAAGAAAGAAAAGGTCAGCGCGTCATGATTCCCGCTGCGGAACAAGGGATCCATGGACATATACCGGAGCATATCGTTCATCCAGCCCATATTCCACTTGTAGTTGAACCCCAGTCCCCCCATATAGGTGGGCTTGGAGACCATCGGCCAAGAGGTGGATTCCTCGGCGATCATCATGCAATGGGGGGCTTCCGCAAAAGCTGCCTCGTTCATGGCCTGCAAGAAGGCCACCGCTTCCAGGTTTTCCTTGCCCCCGTCTTTATTGGGGATCCATTCCCCGTCCCTGCGGTTGTAATCCAAGTAGAGCATGGACGCCACAGCGTCTACCCGCAGGCCGTCAATATGGTATTCCTTCAGCCAGAATACAGCGCTGGACATGAGGAAACTGACCACTTCCGGCTTGCCGTAATCGAACACCAGCGTTCCCCACTCTTTGTGCTCCCCCTTGCGGGGATCCTCATACTCATAGCAGGGAGTACCGTCAAACGATGCCAAACCAGCTGCGTCTCTGGGGAAATGGGCTGGCACCCAGTCCATGATCACCCCAATCCCCGCCTGGTGGCACCGGTCCACAAAGCGCATAAAATCTTTGGGCTGGCCATAGCGGGACGTGGGCGCGAAATACCCGATCACCTGATAGCCCCAGGAACCATCATAGGGATACTCTGTCAAAGGCATAAACTCAATATGGGTAAATCCCATGTCTTTTACGTAGGGAATCAGCTCGTCCCCCAGCTTGTCATAGGAAAACACGCTGCCATCTGCGTATTTCCGCCAGGAGCCTGCGTGAACCTCATAGATATTCACCGGCTGCTCATAATGGGGAAAATCCCGCTTCTGCTGGAGCCAGTCCTCATCGTGCCAGTCATAGCCTTCCAGCTCATACCAGCGGGAAGCCGTACCAGGACGTGTTTCCGTATGACGGGCAAAGGGATCGGCCTTATAGCTGTCCTGCCCCTGGGCAGTCTTGACATAAAACTTGTACAACTCAAAAGGCTCGAACACAAAATCGGTAAAGCCTTCCCACACAGCGTCATCTATTTTGTGCAGGGGGTATTTTGCCTTGTCCCAGTTGCAGAAATTTCCCACCAGGGATACTTCCCGCGCGTGGGGCGCCCACACACGGGCCACCATGCATTCCTTACCCAAATGGGTGGTTTTATGCAGGCCGAGATATTCATACGATCTTCTATTTTTCCCGCTGCGGAACAAGTACAAGGGTGGATTATCCGGTTGCCGGCTGGCGCCGGTATTTTTCAAATTCTTTTCACGTTCCATAGCATGAACGCTCCTTTTCCCCCATATGGCGGGTTCTTTATAGTTATAATAACATAAACTAGAAAAATTTCAAGTAGCTTTTAGTGATTCTCTTTAAATCTTAGTAAAATAAATTGCAAACTTTGTAATTCATGAACAAATAATTCCTTGACTTTCTGTATAACACCACATTTGACAGTCCCCCTATCGTACCACATTTTTCAGGCGAATCTTGTGGAAGAATGGAACCTGTCTCCCCACGGGTTTCTTGTACCATTTTTATGGTTTCACATCCCGATTTATGAAAAAAGGTAGAACAAAAGGGAAGGCGCAACCGCGTCTTCCCTCACTTTTAAGACTGCTCCACAGCCTTCACGTACAGGGTCTCCCCCTCTACGGTAAATTTCACTTCCAACCCTGCAAAGGCCATTCCATAGACCCGCTCCGGATCCTTTTGGTAAGAAGGCCGGGGATCCTGGGAAAGCACTCCCAGCAAAGCGGCCCGCTGAGGCTCCGGCACTTTCGCCAAAAGTTCCGGCGGAAATTCTACTTCAAGATGATCTCCCCGATGCTGGTCGGAAAAGCTTCCCACCGCTTCCGGACGGCAATCCGCCAAAGGCACGTAAGGCTTCACGTCCAAAATGGGGGTTCCGTCCAACAGATCCGCTCCCCTGACCAGCAGCGCCGGACCATCGGCAGCGTCATATTCCACCGCCTCCAGTCTGACACAGGAAAGCCCCAGGGGATTGGGACGAAAAGGAGATCTGGTAGCGAACACACCCATTCGCCGGTTACCGCCCAGCCGGGGCGGCCGCACCGTGGGAGACCACCCCCGGCTTTCCGTAAACTGCCACAAAAGCCACAAATGGGAGAAATCCTCTATCCCGCGAAAGGCTTCCCGAATCCTGTATTCCCGTTCAAAAACTACCCGGGCCCGCAGCTCTTCCACCAGGCCGCTCTGGCGGGGAATCCCAAATTTCTCCGGGAATTGGGTGTGGATATGAGCGATGGGGCGCAGCGTCAACGATTCGTCCTTCAAAACAGCGTTTCCTTTAATTCGTCCTGAGACTCAAAAGGTCCAGGCATGGGGTTGATTCCCCTGTGGCGGCCGAAATAATCTTGATTGAACACAATGGGGCTGCCATCGGGATTTTCAAATTTTTCCTCGGGCTCGAAGGCCTGGCCTAAAAGCTCTGTGGAAACACAAGGCGTTTTCACCTGGGGCAAATGCTGGTACAGGTCGGTTTCCAGCGTGTACTTGCCCTCTTCCTGAATCAGCCGCAAAGTCACTTTCTCCGGAACCACCGTGGCGTTTTCTTCCTTCTCCCAGGGTTTGGCACCACCGAAATACACGTTGCCTTGTGCCCACACAGGCAAATGCATGTAATACCGGTCACTGGGGGCGGAACCCATACCGCAGTACCCCTCAAACTCCTTGTCCCACTCCTGGAACGTGGGATAACCGTCATAGGGGAAAGTTCCCACTTCCACGTTGTTATCGTCCCACACCTTGGGTTGGTTTCTGGCCTCTTCCATGGCTTTCACCAGGGCAGGGTGCACCGGTTGTTGAACAAACAGGTTGTTGTAAAACCGGGTATCGCCGTGCAGAAACGTCATAAAGCCCATAATCTCTGTGCGATGCGCCACATGATACGGAGTATACCGGGGAGACGCCAGGGTCAATGCCCCGTTGTCCGTACCAGTCCCCACTGCGGTCAAGGCTCCACCAATCAGATTGT
The DNA here is from genome assembly GCA_019416395.1 of Clostridiales bacterium. GTDB lineage: Bacteria > Bacillota > Clostridia > Oscillospirales > Acutalibacteraceae > Acutalibacter. The sequence continues at coordinate 2,489 of DXXH01000110.1, read as the reverse complement.
GCACCACGGCAATGCCCTGGGCGGCAAGTTTCAAGGAACGGGCGGACAACAGCACGTTGTTGTCGATCAACGTGGGGCCGTGGGAGACTTCCACGAAAATGTCTTCCCCCATGCCCATAAATTCCTCTTTGCTGGGATTTTCGCTCAAGTTAGGCAGTGTATTGTCGTGGAACAGATTCTGGGTGACCCGGGTGCCCTGGGCCTGCCAATCCAGCCAGATGCCCCGAGTGCAGTGGTGGATATGGTTCCGGCGGAATACCACGTCAATAGCGGCGTGCATCTTGATTCCGCCAATCTCTGCGCCGGAAAGGTTCTGTTTGTTGTTGATATGGTGAATATGGTTGTCCTCGATCAGGGAAAACACTCCGCCCAAATGGCCTACGATCCCCGTTTGGCCGCAGTCGTGAATATTGCAGCGGCGGACAATATGGTGGCCGATCTTCTCTTTGGTCCATCCCTGGATCTGGGCCAGGCAAATGCACTCCCGCTCTGTCTGGGTACCGTCCTTATATTTTTTCTTCAACCACTTATTGTCGTTCTCCGGCTGAAGAAATTTGCCCAGGGAAATGCCGGAGCATTTGGAATCGGAAATCTCGCAATCCTCAATGATCCAGCCCTTGGACCAGTGGGGGCCGATCATTCCCTCTTGGTAAGCGGTCGGCGGCGCCCACTGAGTGGCTGCTTGACGCACCACAAACCCGGATAAAGTGATGTAATTCACCCCTGTCTTATGGGGGTAAAAACAATTGCGGCGCACGTTGATTTCCACAGTCTCCTCATTGGGATTGGCTCCGTGGAAATTGGCATAAATCACGGTTTCGCCGTCCCCCTGGCAGGTGTACCAGCGATAAATAGTAAACGCTCTGTCCCAAGAGGGCTGGTACTCCTGAGGGTGAAGCACCCCTTCCAAGTCCTCGCTCTCATACATGGATTTCCCGTTCAGGTACACTTCCCCCGTATGGAAGGGTTTGGCCGGAACATACCAATCTCCTTCGATCAGCGTGGTATAGGGGTTGTAGTCCCCAAACAGGCCATTGGATATTTTCGCCACCCACACGTCGCCCTCATAGGGCTGCCAGGTCTTGACCACTTCCGAACCGGTAATGACCGCGCCCCCAGGCACTTCCGAACGATAGGTGATCCGGCAATCGTCGCTTTCTCCCCCATGGATAGGGTCAACCCATTCCCGGTAATAGCCGGGCAAAACAAGGACCTCGTCCCCTGCAACGGCCACACGGGCTGCCTCGGTGATGGTCTGAAATGGAGCGCCTTTGGAACCGTCCCCGCTGCGCTTCACACTGGCCGACACATAATACTTCAAAACAATTCCTCCTTTGGGTCACTGATGTCTCCAAAATATCCCCGTTTTCGTTGGAAGAGACACCCCTTCCAAACAACGTTCTTACCGGCCATTGTAACACGGGGTAAAATTCGTGTCAACCAAGGGGAAAGCCGCCAACCAGCGCTGCTTTTGGGCAGACAATCCTGGAAAAATAAAAAATCTCCGGCAGAACCGGAGACATAACCGAGAAACGATCTTCAATTGGAAGCGCTCTTTTCCCCATTCTTTTCCTCAGCAGATTGAAGCTGACGGCGGAACAACAGCCGGAAAATCAACCGGGTCAAAGGTCCACAGTACAGCATCTGCCACAGCAGCGCCGCAGGAAGATTGCACCCAAAGGTATGGATCCAGGTTCCAAAGCTGGGCTGCTTAAACAACAGAGTGGCAATCAGGCTCATGGTGGGGCACATGATGCATACGATCATCAGGGAAATGGCGTATGTAATGAATTGGGGACGGTCTGTGGGACGCATAAAGGAAAAAGCCAGCCGGGTCGCCAGTTTCTCCACCACGAAAAATTCCAGCACAAAGGCAATGGGCATCATGATGGGCAGCTCATGCAGCGCCAACAGGAACGTCTCATTGTGGACGCCACCTGTGTTCAGGGCCACGTTATAGACAATCATGCCATATACCATAATAGTGGCCATAACAAATGTGAAAACGATCTTTTGTAACAGGGTGCGGGGCATAAGGATCTCCTCTCATACACAGTAATTTTCCGCTTGAAAAGCCAGGAAACCTACGCCTTTCTCCAGGACGGATTTCTCTGTTTTTCAGCTTTCTCCCCTATTATACGGATTTTCTCCGCCCCGTGTAAGCGTTTTTTTCAAGTTTGGTGGGCTCCACATTTTTCCGGCCCAACTGTGAAACCTCCTGCGCACCCGCCACAATTTTTTCGCAACACTCGAAACTCTTACGGGAAACGTGTGATCGTCTTTTCCGGTTCTCACCCGCCCCTATGACTTTTTAAACTGTTGCTACTTCAAACTTTTGAAAACCTCTCTGAGACACTGCTCCTTGGAGAACAAATGGACCCTAGAGTATTTTGAGCAAAACAAAAAGCTCTGGAGTTTTCACTCCAGAGCCTTGTGGTCGAGGTGACAGGATTTGAACCTGCGACTTCTACGTCCCGAACGTAGCGCTC
>DXXH01000011.1:24725-45448 GCA_019416395.1 Clostridiales bacterium | reverse complement strand
GTACACCATCGAGTGCGCCGCCAGGGAACGGGGGGCCAAAGTGCTGCTTCACGGCCATACCCACGACGCCTACACCGATTACGCGGACGGGCTTTACATGATGAATCCGGGAAGCCTGAGCGGGTGGAACGCCACCTACGGGACTTTGGACATCACGCCGCAAGGCATTGTGACAAATGTGGTGAAACTGCCCTAAAGCCCCTTGTTTCGAGTTGACAGGCATTACAAAAAATGGTAATCTTAATCATAGAAATCTAAACAATATATCTGGCGCCGCGGCGTCCAGCAAGGAAGGGAAGGTTTCACATGACAGAGTATGAAAGATGGCTTCAGCAGCCTTTGGACGATCCGGACCTAACCCAGGAATTGGAATCCATTCAAGGCCAGCCCGAGGAGATCAACGACCGTTTTTACCGGGATTTGGAATTCGGCACCGGCGGTCTCCGGGGAGTGATCGGCGCCGGCACAAACCGCATGAACGTGTATACGGTGCGCAAGGCGACCCAGGGCCTTGCCAATTACCTGCTCAAGCACGCTCAGGGCAAGCCCCAGTCCGTGGCCATTGCCCATGATAGCCGGAATAAGGGCGTGTTGTTTTCCCAGCAGTCCGCCGCCGTGCTGGCCGCCAACGGGATCAAGGCCTATCTGTATCCCCAGCTGATGCCCACCCCTGCCCTTTCCTACGCGGTGCGGCATTTGAAGTGCGACGCGGGCATCTGCGTTACCGCCAGTCACAACCCTGCCAAATACAACGGCTATAAGGCCTACGGCAGCGATGGCTGCCAGGTCACATCGGATATGGCCGACGGCATTATGAACGAGATCAACGCCCTGGACATCTTCTCCGGCGTGAAGAAGATGGACTTTGAAGAAGGGGTGAAGCAGGGACTCATTGAATACATCGGGGAAGAGACGGTCAACGCCTTCCTGGACGACGTGTACAAGGAGAGCCTGATTGACGACGCCAGCAACCTGAAGCTGGTGTACACCCCCTTGAACGGCGCCGGCAAGATGTGCGTCACCCGGATCCTGGACCGCATTGGCATCAAGGACGTGACCGTGGTTCCCGAGCAGAGCGAGCCGGACGGCAACTTCCCCACCTGCCCCTATCCCAACCCCGAGTTCCGGGAAGCGCTGCAAAAGGGCCTGGAGCTGTGCGAGAAAGTCCAGCCGGACCTGCTGCTGGCCACGGACCCGGACAGCGACCGGGTAGGCATCGCCGTAAACCAGAAGGGCGAATATGTACTGATGACCGGCAACGAAGTGGGAATCCTGCTGCTGAACTTTATTGCCAAGGTAAAGCAGGAGCAGGGCAAGCTGCCCGCTCACCCGGTAGCGGTGACCACCATCGTCAGCACAGACATGGTGGACCCCATTGCCAAGGATTACGGCGTGGAGATGCGCCGCTGCCTGACCGGCTTTAAGTACATCGGGGACATCATCGCCGAGCTGGAAGCCAAAGAGGGTAACGCCGACAGCTTCCTGCTGGGATTTGAAGAGAGCTATGGCTATCTGTCCGGCGGGTATGTCCGGGATAAGGACGCCGTGGACGGCAGCATGCTGATCTGCCAGATGGCTTCCTACTACAAGCGCCAGGGCAAGACCTTGGTGGACGTGATGAACGAGCTGTATGAGAAATACGGGTATTATCAGAACGCCACCTTGAACTTTGCTTTCGAGGGCGAGGACGGCATGAAGACCATGGAGAACATCATGACCACCCTGCGGAAGAATCCCCCTGCAGAGATCGCCGGCACCCAGGTGGTGGGCCGCAGCGATTACCAGGAATCCGTTTCCTACGGGGACAAGGAAGGCACTATCGACCTGCCCAAGTCCAATGTGCTGGAGTACCGTCTGGCCAACGGCAGCAAGCTGATTGTGCGGCCTTCCGGCACCGAACCCAAGATCAAGATCTACCTCTCTGGCAAAGGCGCCACCATGGAAGAATCCCTGGGCGAAATCCAGAAGATGAAGGACGTTTCCCCCAAGCTGTTGGGAATTTCCTGAGGATTTTCAATCCACAAGGTTTTCGCTTACAATAGGCAGTGTTCAAAGCGCTGGGAACTTTTCCCGGCGCTTTTTCTATGTCCGGCGGCGAGGTGGGTGTTTTCTCGTGCCGTGCGCCCGGTGGCAGGCGAGTGTTTTTCCGCGCCGTGGCCCGGAGGCGGAGAGGCGGTTGCTTTCCCGCGCTGTCCGCCCGGCGGCAGGCGAGTGCTTTCCCGCACTGCCCGCTCGGCGGCGAGGTGGGTGTTTTCCCGTGCTGTCCGTCCGGCGGCGGGGCGAGAGCTTTCCCGCGCTGTCCACCCGGCGGCAGGGCGAGAGCTTTTCCATGCTGTCCGCCTGGAGGCGGTAGTTGGTCCGGAAAAGTCCCGGATTAATGTCCTATTGGAAAATAACTTGATTGTGGGGGGCGGTTAAGCTATAATCATAAGTATGATGAATAAGGTGGGGACTATCCATGGATAAGATCTGGGAATTCTTCGAAGAGTTGGACGAAATGGTGTACGTGTCCGATGTGGAGACCCATGAGTTAGTGTATATGAACCAGTGTTTGCGGGAAGCGCTGGGTTACGGCCCAAAGGGAGAGTATGCGGGCAAGCCGTGCTATAAGGTACTGCAGGGGCGGGACGACCCCTGTCCCTTCTGCACCAATGACAAGTTGCGTCCTGGGGAATTTTATTCCTGGATTCACAACAATCCCGTATTGCAGAAGCGTTTTTTCATCAAAGACACTTTACTCAGCCAGAACGGGAAGCAATACCGTCTGGAAATAGCCATTGACGGGGATATGGAATGTTCTTCCAAGCCCGAGTATTATTACATACGCAGCGAGACGATTTTGAACCAATGTTTGCGGCGGAGCATCTCCCGGGCCAACCCGGAAGAGGGGATTCAGGAGATTCTGGAATATTTGGGCACCACATTTTCCTGTGACCGGGCCTATGTGTTTGAGATTTCCGATATGCAAACTTCCGCCAACACTTATGAATGGTGCGCTCAAACGGTAGTGCCGCAAAAGGACATTTTACAGCAGGTGCCCCTGTCCTCGATTGACTGGTGGCTGTCCATGTTTGAGAAGGAAAAGGTGCTGGTGATAAACGACGTGGAGCAGATCCGGAAGGAGTATCCGGAGTCCTACGCGTTGCTCAAGCCACAAGGGATCCGGTCCCTGGCAGCGGGTCCCATTGAGATGGACGGAAAGGTGATCGGCTTTTGGGGGGTGGACAATCCGGACAGCCACATGCTGCCCATGCTCTCATTATTGCTGAAAACCACCGGTTATTTTATTTCCACCCTGCTCAAGCGCCGGGACTTGCTCACCAGGCTGCACGATTTGAGCTATCACGACCAGCTGACAGGGGCGCTGAACCGTCATGCCCTGTTGGAGCAGTGCCACGATTTGTCCTTGGAATCCATGGGGGTAGTCTATTGCGACATCACCGGGTTGAAGCAGGTCAACGACACCCATGGCCATGAGGCAGGGGATCAGCTGATCTGCAACTGTTACGAACTGATTTGCGGGGTTATGGGCGCGGAAATGGTGTACCGGCTGGGGGGCGACGAATTCTTAGCCCTGTGCCCCAACTGCGAGAAGGAGTATTTCCACAACAGCGTTTTCAACCTGCAAGGGGTGATCCGTCAGGACGGCTACCAGATCTCCGTGGGGTACGTGTGGTCGGACGAACAGCCGCTGAACCTGGAAAAGCTGATTTTGCAGGCGGACAACATGATGTACCAGGACAAGCGGAACTATTACCAGGAAAACATTGTGGAAGAGCGGGAAGAGGATCCCCGGCTGGCCAAACCCCAGCAGAAAGAGAATTCCACAGAAGAGGACAGCCCGGTGAAAAAGTTCCTGCGCAGCTGTAGCTATGATACGGAGACCCTGTTCCGCACGGTGACCCAGGACAATGACACCAGCTATTTCTACATGGGGAATATGGAACAGGACCTGTTCTATATTTCAGACAATATGCGGGACGATTTCGGGTTTAAGAGCAATTTGGTCCATGGGCTGTTTAAGCTGTGGATCAAGCGGATCAATACGCCGGAATTCCAGGAGATGTATTGGCAGGATACAACCAGCATGCTCAGCGAAAAGCGGATTATGCGGGATTTGCGGTACCGGGTGAAGGATATCCGGGGGAATACCCAGTGGGTGCAGGATTATGGTATTTTGCAATGGAACGAGGACCAGACAAAGCCCCTGTTTTTCTCTGCCCGGATCACCCACCAGGACAACAATTTTGTGGTGGACCCCATCAGTAATTTCCTGCGGGAGCGCGGGGCGCTGCAACAGCTGGCGGAGCTGCGGAAATACCAGGAGAAAACCTTGGTCATTGGGTTCCGGCTAAACGGGATCACGGAAGTGAACAGCACCAAGGGCCGGGCCTTCGGAGACAGGCTGCTGAAAAAATGCGGGGAAGCCCTGCTGGAAAACCTTTCCTGGAAAATGTCTTTTTACCGGTTGGAAGGAATGCAGTGCCTGGCCATTGTGAACCCAGCGTTTCAGGCGGAAGGGGCTGAGGCGCTGACGGGACAGATCCGGAGCACTCTGAAAGAGTGCTATGAAAGCATGGGGATCACTGTAGGCAATGTGTGCGTGTTCGCCCTGATGGAATACCCCTGGGGAGACTTCACTCCGGAAGAACTGGTGGAGAATCTGGTGTCGCTGATCCGGGTGGCCAAGCAGGAAGCGGCCCAGAACTATGTGGACTACACCACGGACAGCATTCAGCGGATCCGGCAAATGTCCAATATGGTGTTGGCGTTGTGCCAAGACGTAAACCACCATATGGACCATTTCCGGATTGTGATCCAGCCCATTGTGTCTGCGGGAAACGGGCGGCCCATTGGGGGAGAGGTGCTGCTGCGGTGGAGCTTTGAGGGCAAAGATGTTTCTCCGGGGCTGTTTATCCCCATTTTAGAGCGGAGCAACATGATCCACACCGTAGGACGGTGGGTGTACGAGCAGGCGGTATGCACTTGTGCGCGGCTGCACGCGTATGACCCGGCGTTCTATTTGAGCTATAACGTAAGCCTGTACCAGTTGAACGATCCCAAGCTGCTGGGCTTTATGGACGAAACGTTGGAGAAATACCACTTGAAAGGATCCAGCCTGGTGGCGGAGCTGACGGAGAGCTGTCTGGATAAGCAGCCGGAGCGGCTGGTATGTTTCCTGAACCAGTGCGAAAAGCTGGGTATTTACGTGGCTCTGGACGATTTTGGCAGCGGGTATTCCTCGTTGCGCATGCTGCTCCAATACCCCTGTAGCATAATCAAGCTGGACCGTTCCCTGACACTGGAAGTGACAGAGTCGGAAGCCAAGATGAACTTTGTCCGAAGCATTGTCTACGCCTGCCACCAGTTTGGGAAGACCGTGTGCATTGAGGGCGTGGAGCGGGAAGATCAGAATGAGATCATTTTGAACACTGGCTGCGACCTGATTCAAGGGTATTATTATTACCGGCCCATGGAGCTGGGGGACCTTTACCGGCTGGTGAGCCAGGAGAAGTAAAACTTTCCCAACCTTAATAAAAAAACCGCTGAGGCGTGACCTCAGCGGTTTTTTGCAGGTAAGAAGTTTCCCAATCAGTGGCCGTACTGCTTTACGTGGCGCATCACCTTGCAGTAGGCGGGGATCAAAAAGCTGTCTGCCAGCACCCAGGCAGCGGGGCTGGCGAAGCAGGCCATATTGAAACCGAAGGTGGGCACCAGGAACAGGCCGAACACGCCACGGGCCACCATTTCAAACACGCCGGCAAACACTGCCAGCTTGCTGTATCCCATGCCTTGAATCAGCAGACGGAAGACGTTGACGCCTGCCAGGGGAATGAAGAAGGCCACCTGTATCACCATGAACTGGTAAGCCTGGTCAATGATCGCGGTTTCATTGCTGCCCACAAAGAGCTGGGCCATGGGCTTGCCGAAAAAGATGATCGCGATCAGGGCCAGTATGGAATAAACGCTGCCGATGACCATTCCTGCCCGCAGCCCGGCGAAGATCCGGTCCCCCCGGCGGGCGCCGATATTCTGGCCCCCATAGGTGGACATGGACACGCCCAAGGCGTCAAAGACGCAGGCGAACAGCTGGTAGAGCTTGCTGGCAGCGGTAACTGCCGCTACCACCACCGAGCCCAGGCCGTTGACAGAGGTTTGCAGCAAAATGCTGCCGATAGCGGTGATGGAGCTTTGCAGCCCCATGGGTACGCCCATGCCAAGCAGCCGTTTCATATAGCGTTTCCGGGGAGTCAGGTCGTCCCGGGAAATGTGGAGCAAGGGGAATTTCTTCCAAATGAAGAACAAGCAGGCCAGACCGGAAATCCCTTGGGAAATCACCGTGGCCCAGGCGGCGCCTGCCACCCCCATGGGAATGACCAGGATCAGGAACAGGTCCAAGCCGATATTCAGCAGAGAGGCAATGACCAGGAACACCACAGGGGTACGGCTGTCGCCTAAGGCCCGGAGAAGGCTGGCCAGCACGTTGTACAGCACAATGGTGGGGATTCCCAGGAAAATGACCACAATGTAATGGTAAGCGTCATCGATGATGTCCGCAGGGGTATCCATCAACTGGAGGATGGGGCGGCACAAAAGGACGGTGGCCACGGTGAAAATCACGGAAAATCCCGCCGCCAGCCATACGATATTGCCCACGTACCGTTTCAGATCCTGCATATCCTTGGAGCCGAAGCTCTGAGCTACAGGAATGGTAAACCCGGCGCAGGTGCCAAGACAGAATCCCAAAATCAGGAAGTTGATGGAACCGGTGGAGCCTACCGCCGCCAGGGGCCCTGTTCCCAAAAACCTGCCCACGATGATGGTATCCACCATGGAATAAAACTGCTGGAACAGGTTGCCGAACATCAGGGGAATGGCAAAATTAAAGACCAGCTTCATGGGCGAACCCACCGTCATATCCTTGGTCAAAAGTCACGCACCTCCAAAAGAAATAGTTCGCCGGGAGAAAATCCGGTGAAAGAAACAGATATCATATTACACAACCCATTTGGAAAGTGCAATAAGATTTTACCAATTTTTTAAGGAAATTTTGCAAATTCGTCGTTTTGGACAAAAACCGGAAGAGAAAGAGCGGCCATTTTACGAGAGAACGCCGGAGACGATTTTCAAAATATAAGGAAAGGGAAAAGCTTGGGAAAAGAGCAAAAAAAGCGGCAGCCCGTAACAGGCCGCCGCATGGTCTTATTCTGTTTCAAACAGGATCCCCAAGGTGTTTGGGCCGCAGTGGGAAGCGATGGTGCAGCTGGCGGTGGTGATGTGGATTTCCCGGAAATCCATCACCTCTAAAACCGCCTGGCGGACCAGTTCCACATAGCTGGGGTCAATGGTGGAATAGGTGATAAACAGGTGGTCCCGTTTGATGTTGTCGTATTGGGTCAGCTTGTCGCGGACGTACTGGGGCAGGACCTTTTTCAGGTTCCCCCGGTATTTTTTCCCCACCTTCATGGAGCCGTTGGAGTTGTCCACCTCGATGCAGGGCTTCAAGGACAAAAGATTGGCGCCTACCGCTACAATGGCGGAGCATCTGCCCCCGGCCCGCATAAATTCCAATGTGTCCAGAATAAAGCTGGCGTGGCAGTGGGGGATAATTCCCGCCATGGCCTGGGCGATTTCCGCGGCAGGCATACCCGCCTGGATCCGCTCCCCGGCCTCAATGATCTGCAAGCCAATGCCCGTGGACAGGTTGCAGCTGTCGATGGGGAACACATGGCCCCCCAGTTCCCGGGCTGCCAGCACGCAATTGCGCTGGGCGCTGGAAAGGGCGCCCCCCAGGCAGAAGTGGATCACGTCGAAGCCCTGGTCCACCCAGGGGCGAAAGTAGTCCACGTATTCTTCCACATTGATGGCGGCCGTAGCGGGAAGGGCCTTCCGGTCGTAATAGGCCTGGTAGATCTGCTGGACGTGAATGTCCACGTTATCCTGGTAATCCTTCCCTTCCAGAATAATGTGAAAGGGGTAATACTGCACGTTGTACCGGGTCTTGAGTTCTTCTCCCAGGTCACAGGTGCTGTCAGCGCTTAAAATAACCTTCCGATGTGCCATATTCCCACTCCTCTCTCTTTTCCCGTGGAAAAGCTCCCAAAAGAATTTCCGGTTCCCTTTCGCCGGACCGGTGTCCCCTTACGCCTGGGCCGGAGCCGGGGCGGAAGGGGCTTGCGTTTCCGCCTGCTTCCCCTTCTGGGCAGGGGCGGTGCATTCCCGTGCCACAGCCAGCATCAGCTTGATGCGGTTTTCCTGGTTGACCTGGGTGGCGCTGGGGTCGTAGTCGATGGGGACGATATTGGCCTGGGGATAGAGCTTTTTCACCTTGCGGATCATGCCCTTGCCCACAATGTGGTTGGGCAGGCAGCCAAAGGGCTGGGCGCAGACCACATTGCCATAGCCGCTTTCCACCAGCTCCATGGCCTCGGCGGTGAGCAGCCAGCCTTCTCCCATCTTGCAGCCATAGCCGATGACCTTACCTGCCAGCTCCTTCAAATGGGCGTAGGGGGCGGGTGCGGTAAACTGGGGGAACTTCTTCACCGCGGCGATCAGGTCGGTTTCGTACTTGGTAAAGTACCATTTCAGCAGGGTGCAAACCTGTTTTTTCGCCTGGTTGCCGCCGTAAAGCCGGATATCTTCTAGCCGGTTGTCCACCTTGAAGATCATGAAGGCCAAAATCCCGGGAACCATGACCTCGCAATCCTGCTGGAAAAGGAATTGTTCCAGGTCGTTGTTGGCCAGGGGGGAATACTTCACGTAGATTTCTCCTACCACGCCCACCTTGGTTTTCACCACGTCACGGCGCTGGATATCCGCGAAGGACTGGGCGATCTGGTCGAAATACTCCCGCACTTCCCGCTGGGAGAAGGCTTTTCCTTCCTCAAAGAGCTTGGTCAGTTTCTGGATCCACTGGCTCACCAGGCCGTCGCTTTCCCCGGCGTTGACCTCATAGGGTTTGGTCTGGTTTTTCAGCAGCATCAGCAGGTCGCCGTAGGTCAGGGCGGCAATGGCCCGGCGGATCATGGGCAGGGTGATTTTAAACCCGGGGTTGGATTCCAAGCCCGACAGGTTTACGGAGATCACCGGGATAAAGTCCAGGCCGTCTTTCTTCAGGGCTTTCCGCAGCAGGTGGATGTAGTTGGACGCCCGGCAGCCGCCGCCGGTCTGGGTCATAATCAGGGCCACCTTATGCAGGTCATATTTGCCGCTGTGCAGGGCGTGCATCAGCTGCCCGATGGAGAGCAGGGCAGGATAGCAGGTATCGTTGTGCACGTATTTCAAGCCCTCATCCACGATTTCCCGGCCGGTGGTACGCAGAAGCTCAATGTGGAAGCCAAAGCTTTCCAGCACGTTTTTTATCAGCTCAAAGTGTATAGGCGCCATATTGGGCGTGATGATGGTGTAATCTTTTTTCATTTCCCGGGTGAATTCCACCCGGTGTTGGTTATCTGACATAACGTCTCCTTTCCCTTACTTTCTTGAGAGAAAGCAAGCAAAGAACATTTCAGTCGCGGGGGTTGCACTCCTGGCAAGTCACGCCACGGGCGGCTTGCTTCGCTGCGCGCTGTGCGGGGCATCAATGCACGTCCGCGCCGTGAGATTTACTGTAAGTTACCGGCAACGGTGTACGAGGATACGATCCCCACTTTGTGCAACCCCCGCGGACACAAGGCTACCGGTTTTCTGCGCTGGGAGTAAGCGAAGCGCACGGTCCCGCGTCTTGAAACCGGACTCAGTCCGGGGTAGCTTCGGTGCCGAGGCCCAGGGCGGCGAATAGGCTGCGCAAGCGGATCCGCACAGCGCCCAGGTTGGTGATTTCGTCGATTTTGATCTGGGTATAGATCCGGTCGCCGGATTCCAAAATGGAGCGGACCTCGTCGCCGGTAATGGCGTCCACGCCGCAGCCGAAGGATACCAGCTGCACCAGGTTGATCCGCTTATCCCCGCTGTCCACCACATACTTGGCGGCGGCGTACAGCCGGGCGTGGTAAGTCCATTGGTTCAGCACCCCGGTGGCGAATTTGTGTTCCAGCTCGCTGACGGAATCTTCCGTCACCACCACGGCGCCGCATTCGCAAATCAGCTTGTCGATGCCGTGGTTGATCTCCGAATCCAAATGGTAGGGCCGGCCGGAAAGAACGATGACCGGCAGGTTTTGCTCTTTTGCCAGGGCCAGATATTCCTGCCCCTTCTTGTGGATCCGCTCCATGTGGGCGTAATATTCCGCGTAGGCCGCGTCGGAAGCGGCTTTCACCTCTTTTTCCGGAATGGGATCAAAGTACCGGGCCAAGATGTTGGTCATCTTTCCCGGGAAATCCTTCCGCCGGTGCAGGCCCACGTAATCGTAGATGAATTTCACGTTTTCCAGTGCCGCGATGTTGGCGTCCAGCACTTCGGGATAATAGGCCACCACCGGGCAGTTATAATGGTTATCCCCCAGATGCTCGTCCAGATTGTAGCTCATGCAGGGGTAGAAAATGGCGTCGGGCTTCATGTCCAGCAGGGCCTCTATGTGGCCGTGCATCAGCTTGGCGGGATAGCACACCGTGTCCGAGGGAATGGTGTGCTGGCCGCGGAAATACAGCTTCCGGTCGGATTCGGGAGAATGGACCACCCCGAAGCCCAGCTTGGTGAAGAAGGTATACCAGAAGGGAAGCAGCTCAAACATGTTCAGGCCCATGGGAATGCCGATGGTTCCCCGGGGTCCGTCGCAGGGAGCGTAAGAGGCCAAAAGCTGCTTTTTGTAGTCATACAAGTTGTATTGCGAGGTGGGACTCTTTTTGTGCAAAGGCTTGTCGCACCGGTTGCCGGCGATGTACCGGGCGCCGTTGGCGAAGGTGTTCACCGTCAGGCGGCAGTGGTTCTGGCAGCCGTTGCAGGCGATGGCCTTTACCTCATGGGTGAAGTTTTTCAGCTCTTCCGGGCCGATGATCCCGCTTTGGCCCCGGCCCTTTTCCTTGGAGTACAGGGCCGCGCCGTAAGCGCCCATCAGGCCGGACACGGAAGGCCGGATCACGTTTTTGCCGATTTCCTTCTCGAAGGCCCGGAGCACGGCGTCGTTTAAGAAGGTGCCGCCCTGGACCACAATGTGGTCTCCCAGGCTTTTGGCGTCGGTGACCCGGATCACTTTATACAGGGCGTTTTTCACCACGCTGGTGGAAAGGCCGGCGGAAATATTCTCAATGGTGGCGCCGTCCTTCTGGGCCTGCTTGACCGAAGAATTCATAAACACGGTGCAGCGGGAACCCAAATCCACCGGGCTGTCGGCAAACAGGCCGCATTTGGCGAAATCCGCCATCTGGTAGCCCAGCGCCCCGGCGAAGGTCTGCAAGAAGGAGCCGCAGCCCGAGGAACAGGCTTCGTTGAGGAAAATATTGTCGATGGTGCCGTTTTTGATTTTAAAACATTTGATGTCCTGGCCGCCGATGTCGATGATAAAGTCCACGTTGGGCTCGAATTTCTTGGCGGCGGTAAAGTGGGCGATGGTTTCCACCACACCCATGTCCAGGCCAAAGGCATTTTTGATGATCTCTTCCCCGTATCCCGTGGAAGCGGAAGAGCGGATTTGAATGCCGGGGAATTTCTGGTACAGATCCGTCAGGAAGTCCCGGGCCAAGGGCACCGGGTTGCCGGAGTTGGGCAGGTACCGGGAATAGATGATCTCTTCCTTGGAGTTGATGGCCACGGCTTTCACCGTGGTGGAACCAGCGTCAATGCCCACGTAGGCGATTTTGTCTTCCAGCAGGGGGGCGTCGGTGGGGACGCTGTCCTTCTGGTGGCGCTGGGTGAATTCCCGATATTCTTCCTGGTTTTGGAAGAGGGCGGCGCTGCTCTGGTAGTGGTGGCTGGAGCTGTAGTTGGCGATGCGGCCGGTGATTTCGGCCAGGTCGAATTCCTCACCTGTATTGGCCAGGGCCGCGCCTGCCGCCACATAGTACAGGGAATTTTCCGGACACACCCCGGTCACGCCCAGGATCCGGTCAAAAGCGGCCCGCAGCTGGGAGAAGAAGGTGAGCGGCCCGCCCAAATACACCACGTTGCCCTCGATTTCCCGGCCCTGGGCCAGACCGGCAATGGTCTGGTTCACCACGGCGGTGAGGATGCTGGCGGCAATGTCGTTTTTCTGAGCGCCCTGGTTCAAAAGGGCCTGGATATCCGACTTGGCGAACACGCCGCACCGGGAAGCGATGCTGTAAGAGCGCTGGCTTTCCCCGGCGATGTCGTTGAGCTCTGTGGGGGTGATGTTCAGCAGGGTGGCCATCTGGTCGATAAAAGCGCCTGTGCCTCCGGCGCAGGAACCGTTCATGCGCACTTCCATGGAGCCGGAGAGGAACAGGATCTTGGCGTCCTCGCCGCCCAGCTCGATGACCACGTCGGCATCGGGTATGTATTTTTTGGTGGCGGTGCGGGTGGCGTACACTTCCTGCACAAAGGGAATTCCCAGATCTTCCGCCAGCCCCATGCCGGCCGAGCCGGACACGCACAGGGACGCCCGTTTTTCCTGGGGGAATTTTTCCTGAATGCGGGTGAGCATTCCGGAAGCCTTTTCCGCGATCTGGGAATAATGACGTTCATACTCCTGGTACACCGGCTGATCCTGCCGGTCGTAAACCATACATTTCAGGGTGGTGGAACCCACGTCCAAACCGATTTTCATCTTTTTTCAATCTTCCTTTCCGACTCTAACCCAAGCGCCGGGAAATTTTTCAAACAATATGGGAAAAATTCCGGCAGCACCTTTCGATCCCCAGCGAACAAGCAGGTTCGCCGGCCCGAGAGGTCCCATCATAAAACCTATAAAAATCAAAAGAAGAAAAACATTTTTAAAAATATTTCTCAAATTTTACCTGGATTGAAATTGTTGAAAAGCTGTACGAATTCATGATAGCATTTTTCCCTGGAAAAATCAATATTTCGACCCTGTCCAACCTCTGGAAAAAGGTATGCGCCCAGGGGGCGGGGGTATGCGGGAAATTTTGAGTGAGGTCCCACTTTTTTTCAGAATGTGCTACAATGATTGCAAGGTGGAACGCCTTTTGAATCCGGAGAGGAGCGATGATTTTGGAACCTGTTTTTTACAAGCATACGGTGCAGTATTACGAAACGGACAAGATGAACTGCGTGCACCATTCCAATTATATCCGGTGGTTTGAGGAAGCCCGTACCTGGCTCATGGACCAAGGCGGGTTTGGATATGCCGCCATGGAAGAGCTGGGTGTGATGAGCCCGGTGCTGAAAGCGGAGGCGGAATACCGGTCCATGACCCGCTTTGGGGAGACGGTGGAAATCGAAACCAAGGTGGAGCAGTATACCGGCACCAGGATCGCCTTTTCCTATGTGGTCCGGGACCAGGCCACCGGCGCGGTGCGGTGCCTGGGAAGAACGGAGCACTGTTTCCTGGGGGCGTCGGGGCGGCCGGTGTCCCTGAAAAAAGCCTGTCCCGCCTACCATGCCCAGATCCAGGAAGCCCTGGGCCAGGGGTGAGAAAAACGGGGAATCTTTGCCGGACTTCTTGACATCAGCCAGGGGATTCCGTAAAATGTAAGTACAACTTTTGAGAGGCCTTCCCGGCCGGAACCCAGCGGAAAAAATAGGAAAAGCCGTCAGGCGAGAGAGGAAAGCCATGAAAGAAAAAGCCAAGTATCTCCAACTGTTTGAACGGTTGAAAGCGGACATTGGACAAGGGGTGTACCAGGACGGTCAAAAGCTGCCGGGGGAAAACGAGATCGCCCAGCGGTACGGCATGAGCCGGCAGACCGTGCGGCAGGCGCTGTCCCTGCTGGAGCGGGAATCGCTGATCCAGCGGCGGCAGGGGAGCGGCACCTATGTGCGCAAAACCCAGCCCCGGCACAAGCGTTCCTGGAACGTGGGGGTCATCGCCACCTATATCAGCGAGTACATTTTTCCTTCCATTCTCCGGGGGATCGAGGGGGTGCTTTCCGAAGAGGGATTTTTCCCCATGATCTCCGCCACCATGAACCGTGTGGACAACGAGCGGCGGATTTTAGAGGAATGCATGAGCAAGCAGCTGGACGGGCTGATTGTGGAAGGGACGAAAACAGCCCTGCCCAACCCCAACCTGCCCCTGTACGAAAAGCTGAGGGAAATGGGGATTCCGGTGGTGTTTTTCAACAGCTATTACCCTGCCTTGAAGGATTCCGTTTCCGTGACCATGAACGACCGCCAAGGGGGCAGGGACGCGGTAGAATATCTGGTGGCCAAGGGTCACCGGAAAATCGGGGGCATTTTCAAAAGCGACGATATGCAGGGCCTGGGCCGGTACGACGGGTACACCTGGGGGCTTTTGAAAAACGGCCTAACGCTCCAAGACCAGTGGGTGACCTGGTTCCATTCGGAGAGCCGGGAGAGCCTTCTCACCGACGAATACGGGGTCTCCCTGCTGCTGAACAACATTTCCCAGTGCACGGCCGTGGTGTGTTATAACGACGAGGTGGCGGTGAAGCTGGAAAGGGCCCTGACCAATCACGGGCTGCGGGTGCCGGAAGATATGGCGCTGATCAGCTTTGACAACAGCCCGCTGGGGGAGCTTGCTTCCGCCGGGCTGACTTCCTTTGACCACTTGAAGGAACAGCTGGGAGCCTGCGCCGCCCGAAAGCTCATCAGTATGATGGACGGCCGGGAAGAAAAAAGCGTGGTTCTGGATTGGAACCTGGTGGAACGGGATTCCGTGTAAGAAAAAGCCCTGGATGGGGGAAACGCGTGGCGCTTCTCCTGTTCCAGGGCTTTTTTACGCGATGGGATTGTGTGGGCCGAGGGGACTGCCGGGGTTAGAACAGCAGTTCCAACGCTCCCAGGATTCCGGCGTCCTGGCCGCACTGGGCGAACAGGAAATCCACCGGCTCGTCTGTCTGGCGGTAGGAGTCGAACACCTTCCGGATCCGCCCAAACAGCAGATCCCCCATGTTGATCAGGCCGCCGCCGAACACAAAGCAGTCAATATTCAAGGTCATGTACAGGTTGAAAATCCAGATCCCCAGGTACAGGGCCATTTGATCCAAAGCCCGCAAAGCCATGGGGTCCCCTGCCTGGGCAGCCATTTCCAGGTGCCGGGCGTCGATTTTCTCCGGGGAACCTGCCAGCTGGGTCATCAGGGTTTCTTCCCCTTCGGAAATCCACTGGCGAATGTGCCGCACGATCATGCCGCCGGAAGAGTAGGACTGAATGCACCCGGTATTTCCGCAGCCGCAGGGGATCCCCGCTCCCGGGGTGACAATGGTATGGCCGCTCTCCCCGGCAAACCCGCAACTGCCCCGGAACAGCTTACCGTCGATGATGATGGCCGAGGAAAGCCCGGTGCTCACCGGGCAATAGAGCATGTGGGGCCGTCCCACTCCCGCGCCGTGACGGGATTCCGCCAAAGCGGCGCAATGGGCGTCATTGTCCACTTCCACCTGGACTCCGGGAAGCAGCCGCTCCAGGCAGGATTTTACCCCGAATCCGTTGAGGGCGGGCAGCATGGCGCAGATGACCACTTCCCCCTGGGGATACCGCACCATGGAGGGCAGTCCTACGCCCACTCCGGCAAGGCCTTCCAAAGGCAGTGAAAGTTCTTTCAAAAGCTCCTGCAACGCCTGGACCACCCGCTGGAAAAATTCTTCGGCCGTCAGGGAAGGATCTGAGGAAAATTTCCCCTTTCCCAACAGGGTTTTATCCTCTCCAAATACTCCAAAGGCCACTTTTGTGCCGCCTATGTCGATGCCGGCGTAATATTTCATGTCCCGCACTTCCTTTCTTTGCCTTCATGATACGTTTTTTAGGGAAAAAAGGCAAGGTTTTCCTTGCGAAAATTCTTTCGATATGATATAGTAATAATGTGTTTTTTTGTTTTATGAGAAATAAGGTGTTTGTCCATGAACTGCGAAACATTTGCGCTGGATCAGCGGGATTATAAATATGTTGTGGTGTTTTCCCGCTATCAGGGACGGCTGCTGTTCAGCCGCCACCGGGACCGGGATACCTGGGAGACTCAGGGGGGACACATCGAACCTGGGGAGACTCCGGAACAAGCTGCCCGCCGGGAACTTTGGGAAGAATCCGGCGCGGAAGAATTCACCTTGACCCCTGTGTGTGGGTACCGGGCGTGGGAAGGGGATTCCGGCGCCAATGGGGTGGTGTTCGCCGCCCAGATCACCCAGCTTGGGGAAATGCCCTCTCATGAAATGGAATGCGTCCGCCTGTTTGACCGTCTACCGGAGCCCTTGACCTATCCGGGCATTACGCCGGTACTGTGGCAGCAGGTGAAGGCCTTTTTCCCGGAACAGGGGAACCAGGCGGGACAAACACAAGCCCAGGAATGAACTGCTGCCGGGAGCCGTAAGGCCACCCGGCTTTTTTTGTGAAAAAAGAAGAAAAAAGAAGCCAGTAACCAAGAAGAAAACTCTGTGATAGACAATTGACACCCCGGATTGGCGGTGCTATAATTCACATTGCAAACAGCTCAAACTGAAACAATTTAAAAATGAACTAATTTGCCTTGAAAGGAGTAGAAAAAGGGTGGAACAAGCACAAAATCCCATGGGAATGGAGGAAAATCTGGCGGTGGTGATGATGCGTGTGCGGCGCAGCGTCCGGACTGCCTTGCGGGAATCCGTGCGGGACGAGGGGATTACCCAAAACGAGATCGAGGTGCTGTTATTCCTGGAACGGGGAAGATTTGACACGGCCCGGGATATCAGCCAGGTGCGGGGAATGCCCAGATCCCTGGTGAGCAAGGCGGTGGACCAGCTGGTAAAGCGGGGGTTTGTGGAGGCCTGCCAGGACCGGGAAGACCGGCGGGTGGTGCATCTGCGTCTGTTGCCTCCGGCCAAGGAATTGGTGGAACGGCTGGTGCGTGCTAGGAAGGAATTTTTCACCCAGTTGTGCCAGGGGATCACCCAGGAAGAGGCGGCGGCCTTTTATTCCATGGTGGAAAAGATGACGAAAAACCTGAATGCGTACAAATTCCTTTCGGAGAGTGGTCTGGAAGAAGGAAAGGTGGAGCAAGTGTGAAACTGATTGCCCGGTATATCAAGCCGTTTTTGGGCATCGTATTGGTGTGCCTGATTTTGCTGTTTGGACAAGCCATGTGCGACTTGAGCCTGCCCAACCTGATGAGCGACATGGTGAATGTGGGGATCCAGCAAAGCGGCATTGAAGACGGAGCGCCTGTGGCCCTGCGTCAAGAGGGGCTGGAGTTGATTTCCAGCTTTGCAGGGACAGAGGCCAAACAAATTTTAGAGGATAGCTATTACACCATTGAGCCTGGCAGCAGCGAGGCCCAGCGGCTGGCAGAGGAATACCCCCTGGTTCGGGAGGAGTCCATTTGTGTGCTGCGGGACAGCCTGACCCAGGAAGAGGAGCAGGCGGTGGACCAGGCCTATGGCCAGGCAAGCTACGCCATGCTGTTGTACTTGCAGCAGGCCGGGGAAAGCGGCGAGCTGGCCCAAGCTGCCCAGAGCCTGGCACAAAACCAAGCCCAGAGCCAAGCCGCCCAGGGCCAGATGCAAAGCCAGCTGCCGAGTCAGTCCCAGGGCCAGGCCCAGGATCCCACCCAGGCCGGCGGGGACGTTTACCAGCCGGGCATGGAAAGCGGAAGCCAGGCGGGAGCCTATTTCCCGGAAGGGGACACCGCAGGGGAAGGAGATTACTCCATTCCCCAAGGCAGTACGGAAGAGAGTGCCACCCTGTACACCAGTGAGCAGCAGACCTACGGGGACAGCCTGCCCACAGACCAGGGAAGCGCTGGGGAATCTACCGTGGGTGGCGTTGACGGCGCCCAAACCGGCGAGTTCCAGGACGGCGCCCAAACCGGCGAGTTCCAGGACGGCGCCCAAACCGGCGAGTTCCAGGACGGTGCTCAGACCGGCGAGGTGCAGGACAACTCCCAGAACGGCGAATCCCAAGAGGACTCCCAGGGGAGCTCCATGGACTTTTCCCAGGGGCTGGAGAACATGAGCATGGATCAGCTGTACCAGCTGATCCCCCTGTTGACCCAGGTGCCCCAGGAAAGCCTGGAGAACGCCTGGAACCAGGCGGCATCCAGCGATTCCATGATGGGCCAGCAGGTGGGGGTGACCCTGACCCGGCTGTTCTATGAGGAGCTGGGCGTGGACACCCAGGCCATTCAAACCGGGTACATTTGGCGAAAAGGGCTCCAGATGCTGGGGGTGGCCCTGCTGGGGGTAGCCGCCACCGTGCTGGTGGGATTTTTCTCCGCCCGTATGGCGGCCACCGTGGGCAAGCGGCTGCGTCATGACCTGTTTGCCAAGGTGGAAAGCTTTTCCAGCGGGGAATTTGACAAGTTCTCCACTGCTTCCCTGATTACCCGGACTACCAACGACGTGCAGCAGATCCAAATGCTCATCACCATGGGGGTGCGCATGATTTGTTACGCCCCTATTATGGGCATTGGCGGCATCATTTTTGCCGTGGGGAAAAGCGTTTCCCTGAGCTGGGTGATCGCCGCGGCGGTGGTGGTGCTGGTTGGGCTGATCGCCGTTGCCCTGAGCGTGGCTCTGCCCAAGTTCAAGGCATTGCAGAAGCTGATCGACCGGTTGAACCTGGTGAGCCGGGAGAATTTGTCCGGCATGATGGTGGTGCGGGCCTTTGGCAACGAGGGCTATGAGGTGCGCCGCTTTGACAAAGCCAACCGGGATTTGATGGAGACCAACCGGTTTGTCCAGCGGGTGATGAGCGGCATGATGCCGGGCATGATGTTTGTGATGAACCTGGTTTCGGTGCTCATTGTGTGGATCGGCGGTCACGCCATCGCCGACAGCACCTTGCAGATCGGCGATATGATGGCCTTTATCCAATACGCCATGCAGATCATCATGTCCTTCCTGATGATCGCCATGATCTTTATCCTGGTGCCCCGGGCCAGCGTGTCCGCCGGGCGGATCCGGGAAGTGCTGGACGCGCCCCTGTCCATTGGGGATCCGGAAAAGCCCCAGACCATTTCTGAGCCCAAGGGCCTGGTGGAGTTCAAGGACGTGTCCTTCCGGTACCACAATGCGGACAGCGACGTGCTGGAGCATATCAGCTTCACGGCCAAGCCGGGAGAGACCACCGCGTTTATCGGGGCCACCGGGTCGGGAAAATCCACCCTGGTGAACCTGATCCCCCGGTTTTACGACGTGAGCCAGGGGGAGATCACCATCGACGGGGTGGACGTGCGGAACCTTTCCCAGAAGGAGCTGCGGGAAATGATTGGGTACGTGCCCCAGAAGGGCATGCTGTTCTCCGGCACCGTGGCTTCCAACCTGCGGTATGGCAAGGAAGACGCTACGGAAGAAGAATTGCAGAAAGCCCTTGCCACGGCCCAGGCCACAGACTTTGTGAACGCTATGGAAGAGGGAATGGATTCTCCCATATCCCAGGGAGGCACCAACGTGTCCGGCGGCCAGCGGCAGCGGCTGTCCATAGCCCGGGCCTTGGCGAGAAAAGCGCCTATTTATATCTTTGACGACAGTTTTTCCGCCCTGGACTTTAAAACCGACGCGGCGTTGCGGAAAGCTTTGGCGAAAGACACCGCCGGAGCTACCGTGCTGATCGTGGCCCAGCGGGTGAGCACCATTTTGCACGCCCAGCAGATCATTGTGCTGGACCAGGGACGCATGGTGGGTAAAGGCACCCATCAGGAGTTGCTGAAAAACTGTCCGGAGTACCGGGAAATCGCTGAAAGCCAGCTGCAAAAGGAGGAATTGGAATGAGCGAGCCCAGACGCACCGCCCCCCGGCCTGGCCCTGGCCACGGCCATGGCCCCATGATGGTGGGGGAAAAGGCGAAAAATTTCAAGGGCAGTTCCAAGAAGCTGCTCTCCTATCTGCGGCCCTTCTGGATGCCCATGATTTTCGTGATGATCTTTGCCGCGGCGTCCACAGTATTCTCCATCGCCGGGCCCAAGGTGCTGGCCCAGGCCACCGATGAATTGGCGGCGGGGCTGATGCGTATGATTACTGGGGCGGAAGGCGGCATCGACTTTGGCTATATCGGTACCGTGCTGCTGATTCTGGGGGGGATCTACCTGCTCAGCGCAGCGTTCTCCTATTTCCAGGGGTTCATCATGGCGGGGGTGACCGCGGACCTGTCCTACGGCCTGCGGGACGCCATTGAGAAAAAGATCAACCGGCTGCCCCTGTCCTATTTCCACCGGGTGAGCCAGGGCGACGTGCTTTCCCGGATCACCAACGATGTGGATACCCTGACAAACTCCTTGAACCAGAGCGTGACCCAGCTGATCACCTCGGTGTGCACCTTGATCGGCGTGCTCATCATGATGCTGTCCATCAGCTGGCAGCTGACCCTGGTGGCGCTGTGCATCATTCCTGTGTCCCTGGTGTTTGTGATGGTGATCGTGAAGTTTTCCCAGAAGCACTTCAAGGCCCAGCAGAATTATTTGGGTTCGGTCAACGGCCAGGTAGAGGAAATGTACGGCGGCCATCTGATCGTAAAAGCCTTTGGCCGGGAAAAAGAGACTTTGGAAACCTTTGACCAGGAAAATGAAAAGCTGTACGGCGCCGGGTGGAAGTCCCAGTTTCTTTCCGGGCTGATGATGCCTGTGATGAACTTTGTGGGCAACCTGGGCTATGTGGTGATCTGTATGGTGGGGGCGTCCATGGCTGCCGGCGGCACTATGACCATCGGCGGGATCCAGGCCTTTATCCAATATGTGCGCAGCTTTTACCCGCCCATCACCCAGCTGGCCAACATTTCCAACC
>DXXH01000011.1:2381-24715 GCA_019416395.1 Clostridiales bacterium | reverse complement strand
CAGCTGCAAATGACCGTGGCTGCCGCCGAGCGGATCTTCCAATTCCTGGACGAGGAAGAGGAGACCGGCGAGGAGCCCAAACTTTCCACCAAGGATTTGGATCTGCGTGGAGAGATCGTGTTCGACCACGTGAAGTTCGGCTATGAGGACAGCGACAACCTGGTGATCCACGATTTCTCCGCCAAGGTGAAGGCCGGCCAGAAGGTGGCCATTGTAGGGCCTACCGGAGCGGGTAAAACCACTATGGTGAAGCTTTTGATGCGGTTCCACGATTTGAAGGGGGGCCAAATCACCCTGGACGGACACCCCATCACCGATTTCTCCCGGCAGGACCTCCGGAGCCAGTTTGGCATGGTGCTTCAGGACGCCTGGCTGTACAGCGGTACCATAATGGAGAATATCCGGTACGGCAAGCTGACCGCCACCGACGAGGAAGTGGTGGAAGCGGCGAAAATGGCCCAGGCGGACCACTTTATCCACACCTTGCCCGGGGGCTATCAGATGGAGCTGAATGAAGAATCTTCCAACGTGTCCCAGGGGCAGAAACAGCTTTTGACCATTGCACGGGCTATTTTGGCGGATTCCAAGGTGATGATCCTGGATGAGGCCACCAGCTCGGTGGATACCCGCACGGAAGTGCTGATCCAGAAGGCCATGGACAATCTGATGGAAGGGCGTACCAGCTTCATCATCGCCCACCGGCTGTCCACCATACGGGGGGCGGACCTGATCCTTTGCATGAAGGACGGGGACATTGTGGAGCAAGGCACCCACGAGGAACTGATGGCAAAGGGCGGATTTTACGCCGGACTGTACAACAGTCAATTTGAGTCGGCAGAGGAAGAAGCCGGTTGAGAAAGGGGGATTGGCAATGAAGCGGTTTCACATCATCACCATCGAGCGGGAATACGCCAGCGGCGGGAGCCAGGTGGGAAAACTCACCGGGGAAGCCCTGGGGATTCCCGTCTACGGCAGGGAGATCCTGGAAATGGCGGCCAGGGAAGGGGGGACCACCCCGGATTACATCGAGCATTTGGAAGAGACGGATACCAATTCCCTGCTCTATTCCCTGGTGGCCATGGCCAAAACCACCCAAGGCCAGCTGCCCCAGATTTCCAAGACCGATCAGCTGAACCTGCTGGAAGGGAAGATCATCCAGCGGCTGGCTCAGGAAAGGCCTTGCGTGATCGTGGGGCGGTGTGCCGGCTGGGTATTGCGGGAGCGGAAAGACGTGCTCAGCGTGTTTATCCATGCCGGGAGACAGGAGCGTTTGCACCGGGCGGTGGAAGAATACGGCGTTCCCCAGGAGCAGGCGGCGGCAGTGCTTCACCGGTTTGACCACCGGCGCTCCAATTTTTACCACGCCAATACGGGATTGACTTGGCGGGAACGGGAAGGCTACCATATGGTGCTGGACAGCGGGCTGCTGGGAGTGGAACGGTGCGCTAAAATTCTGATAAGCGCCGCCCAGGCCGAGGAGTAAGTGTATGGAAATTTGGATCATGGTCAATGCCCGGGCGGGGCGTCAGCGTTCCCGGGAGAACGGGGAACGGGTCCGCAGGGCGTTCGCCCTGGGGGGCGCCCGTGTCCGGGTGGCGTATACGGAGGCTTTGGAAGAGGGGGAAGCCTTTTTGGAGAAGGCTGCCCAGGGAAAGCCGGACCTTCTGGTGTGCTGCGGGGGCGACGGGACCTTGAGCATGGCGGTAAACCGTCTGAAAAAGCTGGGAGTGGACCTTCCCCTGGGCTATATCCCCATGGGGACCACCAATGATTTCGCCAGTTCCTTGGGAATTTCCAAGGAGCCTTCCAAAGCGGCGGAACAGATCTTGAACGGCACCCCCCAGCGTCTGGACCTGGGCCGGTTTGAGGACCGTGAGTTTTTGTATGTGGCCTCTTTTGGGGCCTTTACCCAGTCTTCCTACAAGGCGTATCAAGGGCTGAAAGCGGCGTTGGGCCATCTTGCTTATGTGCTTGAGGGGGCCAGGGAGCTGCCCTTCCTGCGGGCCTGCTCCGCCCGGGTGGAAACCGAGAAAGAGGCGTTTGAAGGGGAATTCTTTTTCGGCGCGGTGAGCAATTCCACTTCTCTGGGGGGCGTGCTGAAGCTGGACCCGGAGCGGGTGAGCCTGAAGGACGGCCTGCTGGAGCTGACCTTGGTGCGCATGCCCAAGAATCCTTTGGAGCTGGGGCAGATCGTCCAAATGCTGGGCCAAGGAAAATTCCAGGGGGACATGGTGATCCAGCGTTCGGTGCGTCAGGCGGTGTTTTTCAGCCAGGAGCCTTTCCCCTGGTCCCTGGACGGGGAATACGCCCCGGGCGCCCAGAGAATCCAGGTTGCTGTGGAACCCGGCGGTCTAAATCTGGTTTTGGCGTAGGAAATTTTAAAACGTTCCACTTGTGGCTAGATCCAGGCATTGAAGCACACGGCCGGTGAGCCGGGACCTGTTCTGGTCCCCACCCAATCTTTCTAAAACGAAAAGGGCCCTGTTCCCGCTGAACACAACGGGGGCAGGGCCTTTTTACAAGGTTTTACAGGGCGGGAGCAGGCCAGTTGAAAAGCAGGTGGGCGGTGGAGGAAAGGGTTCGATTCCCCACGGGTTTTCCAAAAGCAAAAAATCCCAACCCCGCTGGACAGGGTTGGGATTTGTGTTTTCTGGAAGTGTCTTTGCTCAGGGGCTTGTTGCCTGCCTGGGACGGGTTATGCCTGGGGCAGGGGGAACGTGCTGCCGCCGTAAGGCATGAGGACGGTTTCCACCCCGTCCAGACTGCCGCCATTGCACTGGGCGGCCAAAGCCAATGCCTCATCCAGTGTCTGGGCCACCTGGATCTTGGTGCGCTCAAAACGCTGGCCAGGAATGTCCGTGACCAGAATCAGGTGGTAGTTTTCCGCTGTTTCGGCAAAGAGGAATCCCACGAATCCGCCAATGGAGAAATCTGCCCGGAGCGCCTTTTCCCGCTCTTCCATGGTGTCATAGGAGCAGATCTGGGCCTCGCAGTCCGGATCCCCAAAGCCTTCCCGGCACTGGGACAGCAGAATCATGGTGCCGCCAGGGGCAACGGCAGCCAGGGCATTGGAAAGGGTCTTGGAAGTCTGATACAGGTTGATGTCCTTGGGGAAACCGCCTGCGCTGGCGATCACCAGCGGGGCACGGCGGGGAATGGCCACGCCATCCAGCTGCTTCACAACTTTGGCCGCTTCCTCATGGGCTTTCTGCCAGTCTCCGGCAAAGGCGCCCACGATCTGATAGTTGTCGTCCACGATGACATTGAGCAGATAGGCGGGCTTGGCAAAGGCGGCGCACTCCATCAAGTCGCTGTGGAAGGGGTTGTCATCGCTCATATTGCCGTTGCACACCCGGGGATTGGACCCGCTGCCCAAGCCGTGGTTCAGGGCGTTATTGTGGTTGGTATTGATGGTTTCCCGGCCGGCGATCCCCGGAACCACCGACTTCCGGCCGCCGCCAAAACCTGCCAGGAAGTGATAGACCACGCCGCCGGTGAGAATGAGCTTATCGCAAGCCATGGCATAGCTGTTCAGCCATACCGGCGTACCCCGGCTGGTGGTTCCCATATAGGTCAGGTGTTCCTTATCGTCGCACTGGTGATCCAGGAACCGGATCCGGTGATAGAGATCCTCTCCCACCAGGGAGATGTGCTCTTCCTCTGTCTGCCGCCGGTGGGTGCCGGTAGCGCAGAGAATGAGAATATTCTCGTCAGGGATCCCTGCCCGGTTGAGCCGCTCCACCAGAATGGGCAGATAGGTGCTGGGCTGCTGCCAGCGGCGGGTGACGTCAGAGATAATGATGCACACCTTGTCCCCCGCCTGGACGGCTTCCTCAATGGGGCCGGCGCCGATGGGGTGATTCAGAGCGTATTCGATGTGTTCCCGCACAGTGCGCTGGGGAAGCTCCACCTTGTTGGCATGGACCTCGGCCACCACCTGCTGGGGATCCAAGGACACAGTAAATTCGGTATCGCTGTATTTCATGGGTTCCATGTAGTTTCGCCTTCTCTTCCTGGTTTTTATGGATCTGGGATCTGCTCCCGGAAATTTTTATATGAACATTATGATATTACTTTGCACTGGAAAAGTCAAGAAATACGCCCTTTGCCAAAGGTTATTCCCCAATGTGGCGCAAGGCTGCCCAAGCCTGAATTTCCTTGATTGAGGGGGAGCTTTATGGGACAGGGGCGCGCCTGGGGGCAGGATACCCCGGAGCCTGGGAACATGGATCCGGCGGGAAAAGACTTTGGGGTTCCGATGGGTTACCTGGTCCGAAAATGGTGAGAGAAATTTCCAAATCCGCCTTGACAAACCCCAGGGAAAGGAGTAGGATTATATCAATAACAATAATTATTTTTATTTTTGGAGGCGTCCACTATGGAATTCAAAGGATCCCGCACAGAAGAAAACCTGCTGGCAGCGTTCAGCGGTGAATCCATGGCCCGGAATAAATACCTGTTCTTCGCCGAGAAGGCAGAGCAGGAAAACCACCCCGAGGTGGCGGAGTTGTTCAAGAAAATGGCCCAGAACGAAGGCATGCACGGCCGGCTGCTGTACCAGCGGCTGAAGGGGATCGGCTCCAGCGCCGCCAACCTGATGGACGCCATGCAGGGCGAGTACGGCGAGTGGACCAACATGTATCCTTCCTTCGCCAAAATCGCCCGGGAAGAAGGCTTTGAAGAAGTAGCGGTGCTCTTTGAGTCCATCGCCCAGATCGAAAAGGACCACGAGTTCCGGTTCCTCGCCGCCTTGAACCAGCTCAACGGCGGAAAGGCGGTTTTCATGACTCCCCCGGCTGCCACCCAGGCAGCCCCGGCCAAGGAAGAGGAAAAAAAGACGGAAATCGTCACCGTGGCCGGTTATCGCTGCATGTTCTGCGGCGCTACCTATGAGACACTGCCGGACGTTTGCGGCGTATGTCACGCCATCGGCTCCTTCGAGAACACGGTCATTCAAAAGAAAGTGGAAGTGTAATCCCTGAGGGGAATATGAAAAATGGACAGACTGGGATCTTCTCCCGGCTGTCCATTTTTTGTTTTGAGCTATAGATGGGATTTCCGTTTTACCGCAGGCAGGTTGTATTCCCTTCTCCGCCGGGAAGCTTCCAGACCCGGGCCAGCAGGCTGACCACCCAGCACAACAGGAAGGAGATCCCCATGGCCAGGAAGGCGAACAGAGGGCCGTTGGGGGTGGTGAACCCGGAAAGGGCCTCGCCCCAAGTTTTAAACAGAAAAAACGCACCTGTGGAAAAAGTGACCCTCACTGGGAAGAAGCTTTGTCGTAAAAGCGGGGATTCCCTTCCCCGCCGGGAAGTTTCCAGGCTCGGGCCAGCAGGCTGACCACCCAGCACAGCAGGAAGGAGATCCCCATGGCCAGGCAGGCGAACAGAGGGCCGTTGGGGGTAGTGAACCCGGACAGGGCGGCGGGCAGGAAGGCAGTCAGGAACCCGCCCAGCATGCCTGCCCAGGCTCCCGCCTTGTTGATGCCTTTCCAGTAAAGGGTCAGCAGGTAGGGGGCCAGGAATGCCCCGGATAAAATCCCCCAGGAATAGGACATCATCTCCAAAATGGGGGTGGGATAGTTAGCGATCAGGTAACTCAGAACCACAAAGGCCAGACACAACAGCCGGGTGATGGTGGCCAGAGTCCGCTCCCCCAGGCCCTTGAGGAATTGGGCTTTGATCAGGTCCATGGACATGGTGGAGCAGGCGGTGAGGGTGATGCTGGAAAGGGTGGACACCGAAGCGGAAATCAACAGCACCAGAATGACGCCGATCAGCAGGTTGGGAAGCCCGGCGGTGTTGAGCATGATGGGCACCAGGAAATCGGTGCCGCCTTCCGGCATGGTCTCCCCGAAAAACAGGTGGGAAAAGGACCCGATAAAATAACCGCCCCCGGCTACCAGCAGGGAGAAGAAGGTGGAAATCACCACGCCCCGGCGCACTTCCCGCTGGTCCCGGATACCGTAGTATTTGTGGACCATTTGAGGCAGACCCCAGGTGCCGAAGCTGGTCATGAGAATGGTGGAAATCAGCGCCAAGGCCGAGGAACCGGACAAGGGAGCCATCTCATGGGCTTTCATGTACTCCATCATGCGGGAAAGGCCGGTGGTCAGGCCACCAACCTGAGAGGAGCGGACCACCAGTACGATCAGGGCCGCCACGCCCACCATCATCACAAAGCCTTGGACGAAATCCGCCTTGAGGGTGGCCATATAGCCGCCCAGTACCAGCACCAGAGCCGAAGCGATGGCAATGATCACCATGCAGGCCTGCTCGTCGATGCCCAGAATCACCGAGCACACGCTGGTCAACCCTTTGTAGACCGAGGCGGAATAGGGGATCAGGAACAGAAAGATCACAACGCAGGCGAATAACCGCATGCCTGGGCTTTGGAACCGCTTTTCAAAGAGCTGGGGCATGGATTTGATGTCGTGACGCCGGGTCAAATCCCGGGTGCGGTTGGCCAGCACCAGCCAGGCCAGCAGGGTGCCGAATACAGCGTTGCCCAGGCCTACCAGCACGCTCCACAGGCCGTAGTTCCACCCTGACCCTCCGGAATAGCCAATGAACATCACCGCGGAAAAATAGGCGGTGCCGTAGGACAGGGCCGAGATCCACGCCCCGGCGCTCCGGCCCCCCACGGTGAAGCCGGACATGTCCGTTCCCTTGCGGGAGTACCAAATGCCCACGCCCAGCATAAATACGGCGTAGATGCCAATGACGATCCAGATGGTCAGTTCTTTGCTCACAGAATCCACTTCCTTTAATTTTACGGTTTAAAGCTAACATGCTTTAAAGCATATGTGCTTTAAAGTGAGAAAATTTTAGCATAGGTTGTGGAAAAAAACAAGTGGAAATTTCCAGTTTTTAGACAAATTTTTCGAGGTGACCGATGGATATTCCTGCTGGGAAGCCGCGCCCCGACGCCGGGAGCTTGCGCCCAGGGCACGCCGAGGAGCCGCGTCCCGCCGCCGGGAGCCTGCGCCCGGGTCCTGCCGAGGAGCTGCGTCCCGCCGCCGGGAGCTTGTGCCCAGGGCCTGCCGTGAAGTTGCGCCCCGCCACCGGGAGCTTGCGCCTAGGGACCATCGGATGGGTCTGCCAGGTGGGCCGGCCCCAATGGTGAGGGGTTTTGCGGGAATTCGACGGCTCTGGAGCGGCGGGTCAACTTCATAGAATCTTCACGTGTTCTTCTTGCTTTTGCCATAGATTACAGGTAAAATGGATTTACATTGGGGAAAAGTACCCATAAGAGAGTTATAATGGAAAGGGAGGATCCCTTTATGGCATCTGGAAAAATCTTGATCGTGGACGACGATACCAATATCTGCGAGCTTCTGCGGTTGTACATTGAAAAGGAAGGCTTTGAGGCGTCCATCGCCAACGACGGCGAAACCGCCCTGAAAATGTTTGATTCGGTGAACCCGGACCTGATCCTGCTGGACATCATGCTGCCCGGCTTGGACGGTTGGCAGGTGTGCCGGGAAATCCGGAAAAAGTCCACCCGGCCCATCATCATGCTCACGGCCAAGGGGGAAGTGTTCGACAAGGTGCTGGGCCTGGAGCTGGGCGCCGACGACTATGTGGTGAAGCCCTTTGAGACAAAGGAAGTCATCGCCCGGATCAACGCCGTGCTGCGCCGCAGCGGAAAGCACAGCGAGGATAAGGAAGAAAATAAGGTGGTCAATTACGAAAATTTGTCCATCAACCTGACAAACTATGAATTGAAGGTCAAAGGGGTGCAGGTGGATACGCCGCCCAAGGAGATGGAGCTGATTTACCACCTGGCGTCCAATCCCAACCGGGTGTTTACCCGGGACCAGCTTTTGGACGAGGTGTGGGGCTTCGACTACTACGGGGACAGCCGTACGGTGGACGTACACGTGAAGCGCCTGCGGGAAAAGCTGGAAGGGGCCTCGGATAAATGGGCTCTGAAAACCGTGTGGGGCGTGGGGTATAAATTTGAGGTAAAGGAATAAGCGGGACCCGGCTGAGGTGAGAAAGGCGAACCATGCAAAAAAGTATTTTTACCCGGTATCTTGCCATTACCATGGTCATTGTGGTGCTCAGTTTTATCATGCTGGGCAGCGTGATGATGATTTTCTTTTCCCAATATTGGCGCAATGAGAAAAAGGAATTGCTCACGCAGAACGCCAAATCCATTTCGGATATGTCCAGCGTGTTTTTGACGAAAACCGGCGAGGACAGCTATGAACTGCAAACCACGGTGCTGAAAGGGTTTATCAATACCTTTTCCACCAGCATAGACGCGGATATTTTCATCACCGACCTGGAAGGGAATATTCTTTTGGGAAATTATCCCAACAGCAAATTGGAATCCCCCCAGGCGGTGCCCAAACAAACCGTGGCCCAGGCCGCCAAAGGCATGTATGAAAGCCGCAATACCTTTGGTGGGCTGTACCAAAGCCCGTTTTACATCATTGGGGTGCCCATGTGCGCCGGAGATGAGCAGCTGTGCGTGGGGGCGGTGTTCGCCACCACCAGTTCCGCCACAGTGAACGCTTTCCAGGGGGAAGCCATACAGATGTTCCTGGTAGCCGCCGCGGCGGCCCTGGGGGTGACCTTCTGCGTGGTGGGGCTGTTTGCTTACCGGCTGGTGAAGCCTTTGCGGCAGATGTCGGCAGCGGCCCGCAGCTTTGGCGGCGGGGACTTTTCCGTGCGGGTGCCGGTGACCAGCGTGGACGAGCTGGGCCAGCTGGCCATTTCCTTTAACAATATGGCCAATTCCCTGTCCAATTCGGAAGGGACCCGGCGGAGCTTTATCGCCAATGTGTCCCACGAGCTGAAAACCCCCATGACCACCATTGCCGGGTTTATCGACGGGATCCTGGACGGCACCATTCCCAAAGAGCAGGAAGACAAATACCTGCACATTGTGTCCGACGAGGTGAAGCGGCTGTCCCGGCTGGTGAAATCCATGCTGGACCTTTCCCGGATCGACAGTGGGGAAATGAAGCTGCACCCCACCCAGTTTGACATCACCCAGACAGTGGTCACCACTCTGCTGACCTTTGAGCAGAGCATCGATGAAAAGGAGATCGAGATCCGCGGCCTGGAAGACGCCCTTCCCCAGATGGTGCTGGGGGATCAGGACCTGCTGCACCAGGTGGTGTACAACCTGATTGAAAACGCCGTGAAGTTCACCAATCAGGGCGGGTATATCTCGGTGCGGATCTCCGATGGCATCGACCGCACCACCGTGGTCATCGAGAACAGCGGCCAGGGCATCGCTCCCGAAGAGCTGCCCATGATCTTTGAGCGCTTTTATAAAACGGATAAATCCCGCAGCCGGGATAAAAACGGCATGGGACTGGGACTGTACATCGTGCGCACCATTTTAAAGCTGCACGGGGGAGATATCTCCGTCAGTTCCACCCTGGGCAAGTTCTGCCGGTTCGAGTTTTACGTTCCCAAGCCCCAGGAAGCCCCCAAGCTGAAGGATACCGGTTCGTTTAAATTGAAGGAAACAAGCTTCCGGTCCAAGCCCAAGGAGAAAAAGGAGTCCAAACAGGAAAAGCCGGAAACTGAAAGGAGCAAGGAAGATGACGGACAATCAGAAGAATAATCTGCCCGCCCAGGAAGATACGCCAGGGGAAACACAGGAAGGCGGAGCAGGTCAGCCCATAGAGAGCACCGCCCCCGCCAGCGAAGACAGCCAGCCGGGGCAGAGTGCTTCCCCGGAAGGGACAGCTTCCCAGCAGCCTGTGGGGGAAACCACCCCCGCTGCCGGTGAAAGCCAGCCGGGCCAGAGTGCTTCCCCGGAAGGGACAGCTTCCCAGCAGCCTGTGGGGGATACCGCTCCCACTGCCGGCGAGAGCCAGCCGGGCCAGAGTGCTTCCCCGGAAGGGGCAGCTTTCCAGCAGCCTGTGGTGGATACCGCCCCCACTGCCCCGGTGGAAATGCCCCTTCCCCAAGAGGGGGAAGGCCAGCCAGGCCAGGGAACCCCCCAGCCGGTGGAAGCCCCGGTACCGGAAGCCCAGGAGCCGGAATACCCCCGGCAGGGGCAGCCGGTTCCCCCGCCTCAGCAGCCCTGGCCAGGCTACGGACCCCAGGCAGGGCCTAACGGTCCCTGGGGGGCATATCCCCCCTATGGTGGATATGGGACCTACGGAGCCCAGCCTGTCCAAGGAGTACCCAATATGCCCGCCTATGGCGCTTATGGCGCCCCTGCCGGCCCGGCCCAGCCCTGGTATGGATATGCCGGGGGATACGGGTACGGCCAGCCCGCCCAAAAGCCGCCACGGAAAAAGATGTCCCGGGGGTTGAAGGTGTTTTTGTGGATCGCCTCGGCACTGGTGGCGGGGACTGTGATTGGCTTTTCCGCCTTTGTGATCAGTTGGGCGGTGACCGGGCAGACCATGGAAAGTCCCCTGGTGGAGACGCTGCCGGAAACGCCGTCGGAGTCCCAGAACCCCGCCCGGCAGCAAGAGGATTCCCAGCCCCAGGTGGAGCTGCCCCAGGTAGACGTGACCCCCAATGAGGAAGGGATCCTCATTTACGAGAAGCCGGAAGGGGACCCGCTGGACGCCCAGCAGGTGTATGACCGGGTGGTGCAGTCCACCGTGGCCATTACCGTGTCCACGGACGGGGAAAATACGGACAGTTCCGGCACGGGCATTATCGCCACGTCGGACGGGTACATCATCACCAACGCCCATGTGGTGCTCAACAGCAAAAGCGTTTTGGTGACGGTGACCACTTATGACGGCCAGCAGTATGACGCGGTGGTGGTAGGCATGGACCGGACCACGGATTTGGCCATTATCAAGACAAACGACCACAACTTTACCCCGGCGGAATTCGGAGACGCCAATGAGCTGGAGATCGGCGAATGGGTGTTGGCCATCGGGAATCCGGGAGGGGAGCGGTTTACCAGTTCTCTGACCCGGGGGATCATTTCCGGGCTGGACCGGGCGGTGGAGCGTTACAGCGAAAACGGCATGACCTTTATCCAGACCGACGCTGCTATCAATCCGGGGAATTCCGGGGGCCCGCTGGTGAATATGTACGGCCAGGTGGTGGGGATCAATTCTTCCAAGATCATCACCGACGGCTATGAGGGCATGGGCTTTGCCATACCGGTGAGCAAGGCCAAGGATATTATCGACCAGTTGCTTTCCGGGGGATATGTGGAAGGCCGGGTGCGGCTGGGCATTACCGGGTATGATTTGAACGCGGCTGAGGCTGCCGTATATGGCGTACCCAGGGGCTTCATGATCGCTTCCATTGACGAGGACAGCTCGTTTGCCGGAACGGAAGCCCAGGTAAACGACATTATCGTGGCCATTGACGGGGAGCCTGTGGAAGAACTTACGGATATATCCAATCTTCTGCTGCGTTATGAGCCAGGAGACCAGGTCACCGTCACGTTGTACCGTATGCCTGAGACAGGGATTGGCAGCGGGGAAGAGATCGACGTGACCATCACTCTCCTGGAAGACAAAGGAGAGACACAAAAGTAATGGCTAAGGAAAAAGTGGAAAAGACAAACGCCCTGCGGTTGTTGGATCGTATGAAAATTCCTTATGAGGCCTATACCTACCCCTGTGAGGAATTCACCGACGGGTTAGAGGTTGCCCAGCGTTTGGGGCTGCCTGCCCAGGACGTGTGCAAGACTTTGGTGACGGTGGGGAAAAGCGGCGGACATTTTGTGTTTGTGCTGCCGGTGACCCAGGAGCTGGACCGGAAGAAGGCGGCGTCCCTGGTGGGGGAAAAATCCCTGGAAATGCTCCACGTAAAGGATCTGCTGTCCACTACCGGATATATCCGGGGCGGCTGTACGGCGCTGGGCATGAAAAAGCAGTTCCCCACGGTGGTGGACCAGAGCGTCCGGGATAAGGAGAAAATCTATGTCAGCGGCGGCAAGCGTGGCTTGCAGCTGTGCTTGTCCCCCCAGGATCTGGTGAAAGCCGCCAACGCCATGTGGGGCGACGTGATCGTAAAAGGGTGAACTGCCCAGGGCGGCGGTTCCGGCCCTTTCCAAAAGATAAAAAAGGACACCCAAGTTCAGCGCTTGGGTGTCTTTTGTGTTTTTGAAAAGGTTTACCATTGCCAGAGATGCATGGTCAGCAGCACGATGACTGCAACCAAAGCCACGACGATGAGGAGAGGGATCACAGGCATGGGTTCCTTCTTCCTCTTGGAGTTTACTCTGCGGTACGTCAAACCAGCGGTGACGATGTTGGGATCCGCTACTGGTGGGGGCCGTCCTGTCATACTGCTCGCCTCCTTAGAAAGCAATGCCAAAAACATGGAGATTTTTACAACTACATTCTAAAATCATTCTACGCAAATAACAAGTAGTAGATCCGCCAAAGAAAACAGCTTTTTCTCCCCAAAGTGAACAAAGAAGGGCGCAAACTGCAGAAACTTGAGGTGTTACTTTTGGCTAGCACGGCGCGCCCAAAAAAGAGGGACCCTAAAAAGGGTCCCTCCTGTGATTTTGTGAGAGTGGTCTGGGCCTTAGACTGTTGCCTGCGGCGCGGACGCGCGTCCATGGTTTGATCAGACGCGGCTTTCAGCCGCCGTCCCAAGGCGCGACTCGTCCAGCGGGGCCACCCGCCGATTATTCCGCGTTTTCGGCTTTGGATTCCTCGATCACCTTCTGGGCCACGTTCTGAGGCGCTTCCTCATACCGCTCAAAGGCAAAGCTGAAGCTGCCACGGCCCTGGGTGCACTGGCGGATAAAGGTGGTAAAGTCGTGCATTTCCGCCATGGGAACTTCCGCCTCTACCGTCTGCTTGCCGTCACCGGCGGGCTCCATACCCAGTACACGGCCCCGGCGCTTGTTCACTTCGCCCATCACGTCGCCCATGTTGGCGTCGGGCACTGTGGCCTTCAAATGGCCAATGGGCTCCAGCAGCACAGGGTTGGCCTGGGGCATACCGGCCTTGTAAGCCAGGGTCGCCGCCATCTTAAAGGACATTTCCGAAGAGTCTACCGGGTGGTAGGAGCCGTCGTACAGCACGGCGGACAGGCCCACCACAGGATATCCGGCCAGGGGGCCCTTCTGAATGCATTCCCGCAGGCCCTTTTCCACAGCGGGGAAGAAGCCCTTGGGTACGGAACCGCCCACAACCCGCTCGCCAAATTCCAGGCCGTCGCTGTCGCAGGGGGAGAACTCGATCCAAACGTCGCCGAACTGGCCGTGACCGCCGGTCTGTTTCTTGTGGCGGCCCTGTACCTGCACCGTTTTGCGGATGGTCTCACGGTAAGGCACCTTGGGCTTTTTCAGGGTGACGTCCACGCCGAATTTTGCTTTCAGCTTGGAAACCGCCACGTCCAAATGCTGCTCGCCCAAGCCGCTGATGATCATCTCGTGAGTCTCCGTGTTGGTGGAGAACTGCAAGGTGGGATCTTCCTCAGACAGCCGGAGCATGCCCTGGGCAATCTTGTCTTCCTCGCCCTTCTTGGCAGGGACAATGGCCATGGACAGGGTGGGAGCAGGATATTCCACGCCTTCCAGAACCACCTTCCGTGTGGGAGAGCACAGGGTGTCGCCGGTGTTGGTGGAAGCCAGCTTGGGAATGGCCCCAATGTCGCCGGCCCCGATGTATTTCACGTCCACCTGCTTTTTACCCACCATCATCACCGTCTTGCCTACCCGCTCGGTAGCGCCGGTACGCATGTTGACCAGCTGGGATTCGGTGGAGATCTTTCCGGAAATCACTTTGACATAGGAGAGTTTGCCGATGAAGGGGTCGGCCACGGTCTTAAAGACGATGGCAGCGGCGGCGCCGTCCTCGTTGACAGACAGTTCCACCGGGTTGCCGTCCACATCCAGGCCGATTTCCCCGGCCTTTTCCTCGGCGGATGGGGCCAGCCAGGCCAGACCGTCCATAAACTGCTCCATGCCCCGCATAAGCAGCGCGTCGCCGCAGAATACCGGGGTGATGGTGCCGGACTTCACGCCCTTGCTCACGCCCACGATGACTTCCTCGGGGGTGAAGGGTTCGCCGGCGAAATATTTTTCAAACAGCTCGTCGTCGGTTTCAGCAACGGCTTCGTAAATAGCGGTGCGCAGGCCTTCCAGCCGGTCACCCATGTCGGGCATGGCCACGGCTACGGGCTTGCCGCCGGAATAGTCGTAGGCCTTGTATTCCAGCAAATTGATGTAGATATTGGCTTGGCCGTCCTGAATGTAGGGTACCACCACCGGGCAGACCGAGGGGCCGAACTGGGATTTCAAATCCTCGAATACCCGGTAGAACCGGGCACTTTCGTCGCACAAGCCGTTGACAAAGAAGATTTTGGCCAGATTGCTTTTCTCGGCGGCGGCAAAGGCTTTTTCCGTGCCCACAGCCACGCCGTCCCGGCCGGAGATCACCACCAGCACAGTATCAGCAGCCCGCATGGCCTCGCACATGCCGCCCTCAAAGTCGAACAGGCCGGGAGCGTCCAGCAGGTTGATCTTCTTATTTTTCCACTCTAAAGGAGCAGCGGCTGCGGAGATGGAAGCCTTCCGGCGGATCTCCTCAGGATCATAGTCGCATACGGTGTTACCGTCGCCCACTTTGCCACGGCGGTCTGAAACCCCGGCCAGGTACAGCATAGCCTCGGCCAGAGAAGTCTTTCCAGACCCGCTGTGGCCGGCTACGGCCAGGTTGATAATATTTTTCGCCTGATATTGGTTCATAACGCAAAGCTCCTTCCACTGCCATAATAAAGCGGCCTTTGCCGCCATGCCGTGCAATTCCCTGTTTTGCACAAGTTTTCTGTTACAAGGCATAGCTCATTATATATCAATCTTCCAAAGAATACAATGGGTCAAACAAAAATTATATGAATTCTACGTTTTGAAATCATAGATTTCATTAAAAACGACCAAAAAACAGGCGATGATTCCTGGTCGGGAAAGGGCTTTTTTCTCCGGGGGACAAACAAAAAAGCCCCGGTCAAACAGACCGGGGCCAAAGGGCGTAAAACAGGGGATTACCGCCGCAGCTTGGGCAGAACGATGGTGACCAGCAGCCAGAACAGCTGGAACAGGAACAGCACCAAAGAGGAAAGCTGCCCCATAGCGCCGAAGCAGGCCAGGAAGGCTACCAGCACAAAGCAGAGGACCATGGCGGCGTTCTGAACCGCCACCACCAGGTTGATGGTGCGCTTTTCCTCTACGCAGGCGGAAATCACGTTCATCATGGATTCCATACGGCCTTTGGTGGCCACCAGGGCATCGGCCCGGGGAATCTCCTTGTTCACCAGCTTGTGGTACTCGTCCCCCAAGCGGCTTTCCAAAATGCCCACCGAAGCGGCGTCCACCCCAAACAGCCGGGAAATCAGCTGGGTGGTCACGTTGGGGTCGGTGGTGCGCACGATCACGCTGATGCCGCTGTCTTCCAGCCGCTGGAGCTCGTTTTTCCGGCGGCGGTCGGCGGAGTAGGTCAGCACCATCATGGCGGAAACCGCCGCGTCCACGGCGATGTATACCACCTGCTGGTTGCCGGAAGCGTACTGGGCTTCCTCTTCCCGGCCAGGTACCTGGATCCGGTGATTGATCAGCAGGGAGCGGTCGCCGATATAGATGGTCTTGCCGTCTACCCGGCCCACAATGCCGCTGCCGTCCTCATAGGTGAAGTTTTCCACCTGGGGCAGGGCATCTTCGTTCTCGCTGATGACCTGGTCGAACACACCGCTCAGAGGGCCGCCCACTTTCTTCATCAGGGCGGAAGCTGCCATGACAGCGTCTTCCGTATCGGCCCGGCTGCCAAAGGTCTTGATGCCGTTGAGCACTACCGTGCCACGGGGGAACAGGTCGTCCGCATCCACCATCACGGCGTTCACGTTGCCCAGCTGTTCCACACCGTCATAGCCCACCACCATGGCGCCGGCCCGGCGGGCGGTACGGCACAGGCGGCTGATGGGCAGGTTCACCGAAAGCATGTTGGATACCGCCACGCAGGCGCAGCTGGCAGCAGCGAAAGCGCTGATGGCTGTGGGCACGCTTCTGGTGATCAACAGGGAAGCGATGCACAGCACCAAAGAAGCGATCAAGCCGATGGGAGCCAGCAGCTGGGAAGCGGACTCCGAGGGGTCGGGCTTATAGGACAGCTCCAGGAACCGTTTCAAGAAGCCTGTCCGGCACTGGTAAGCAATGACGGGGCTTTCCGAAACGCAGTCCTTGGCCATTTTCAAAGCGGTGTTGTGGTCGTCGTAGATCCGCACGCTGTATTTCTGCTCCCGGGAAGTGACAAACCGGAAGTTGCTGTGGATCCGGCGGATCATGGTGAGCTTGCCCGCGGAGTTGGCGAACAGGATCGCCGCCAGGATCACGGCGTACAGGTGAAGTTCCCCGTGGGTGAGTTCCGTACGGAAGAAGGCTGCCGGCACTGCTTGAACGGCAACGGCCACTGCCGCCACCGCGGCGGCGCTGTCGGAATTGGCGTTAAAGGAGAACAAAGCTTTCAGGCCGTTGGCCACCGTGCGGTAACACATGCCCACGGCCACCGCCAGGAAGACCAAGGTCAGCACCACGTACACCACAGGCAGGGAACCCGGGTCCCCGCCGGCGCCAAACTGGCCGCCGAAGATCAGGTTCACAATGGCCAGCAGCACGGTACACACGCCGGTGATCATCATGCGGAGCGTGAGCTCCCGCATTTCGCCTTTCAGCTCGTGGGAAATGGACTTGATGTCCTCGGGTCCGGTGTAATCGTCGATGGATTCCCCGGTATCCGCATCTGGAATGGGGGCTTCCGGCTCCTCGGGGATTTCCAGCTTCTTGTTGCGCACCCGGCGCTTGGGGGCGGATTTCCGCTCTTCCCGCTCCATAGTCTGGCGCAGTTCTTCCGATTCGGAAAGCAGGGCGCTTTGCAGCACGTCCGCGTGAATGATATGGGTGGGCACGCTGCGGGGCCGGTATTCGTAAACGCTGGCCACCTGGGGCGGCTCGGTAACGGCCCGGTTGATAACCGTGGTCTTTTCCTGGGCAGCAGGAGGCTGCGGGGCCGGACGGGGCCCTTGCGCCTGTTGGGGCTGGGAAGGGGTTTGTTCCTGGACCGGGGCAGTCTGCTGGGAAACCTGCTCTTGGGCCACGGTTTCCGGCTGGCTGGAAGAGATATCCCGGAAAACAGGGGGATTCTCCTGAGGGGCGCCCACCTGGGCAAACTCCCTCTGAGGGGCTTCCCCGGGAAGGTCCGCCGGAAGAGCAGGTTCCGCCTGGGGCGGCTGGGTCTGAGACAGCTCCTGGGGCAGTTCTTCCTGGTAAGGAGCTTCCTCGGCAAGGGGCTCTTCCACCGGCTGGGAAAGGGGTTCTTCTTCCCAACGGGCGGCGGGCTGCACCACGGCGGGTTCCGGGGCAGGTTCCGACTCGATGGGGGCGTTGGAATCCAACACCCGCTGAATGGCGTCCTCGGAAACAGGGGCTTCGTTGCCCACCCGCTGCAGCTCTACCGTGTCGTTGAGCACGTTGAGCTTGATTTCCATGGTCTGGTCGGAAGAGGTTTCCATCATGGCCTTTTGAATGTCCGGGATCTCTTCCTGGCTTTTTGTTCCGCCTTCCAGGCCAATGCCATGCTGGCGGGCGTAAGGGTCGGCGGCAAAAGAGGTCACCGGCATGGGAGCCACCACGCCGAACTCATCGGCGATCTGCTCCTCGTCCACCCCGGCGGTCTGCACAGCTTCCGCCACACGGCGGCGGCGTTCCCGCTGGAGCCGCTGGAAGTTGGCTTCCACCTCGTCGTCAATGGCCTTTTTCGAATCGTCGAACAACGCCTTGTACGTCTCTTCCTCTGAGGTCAATTCCCCGGACGAGTCGTACCCCATGCGGTATTCATCGATGGGTTTGAGCTGGATGCCATAA
Source organism: Clostridiales bacterium (assembly GCA_019416395.1). Classification (GTDB taxonomy): domain Bacteria; phylum Bacillota; class Clostridia; order Oscillospirales; family Acutalibacteraceae; genus Acutalibacter. Next base: position 6,895 of record DXXH01000011.1, on the reverse strand, counting down.
TAGATGTCGTTTTCCGCTTCGTCAAAATCGGGCACCCGCTTTTTCCGCCCGAACAAGCCCCGTTTTTTCTTTTTCTTCTTCTCTTTTGCGGACGGGTCCTCTACAGGCTGTTCGGGTGCTTTCCGGCAGGCGTCTTCCCGCAGGGGAAGTTCCACGCTGCCGGTTGCGTAGGAGTTTAAATCCGCCTGGGAATCCCCTTCCGGGGGGACGTTGGCGGGGGGCTGCTTGGCCGGAACCGGTTTGAGCGGCCGGATATTCTGAGGGGCGTTGGCCGCCGGGGAAACCGGCCGCGCCTGAGCGGGCTGTTTCTCTCCCTGGGCCGGCTTGGGAGCCTGTCCCCCCGTGACCTTCTTCGCGGCTTGCTCCGCCTCTTCCAGCTCCCGCTGGGCGCGCTGTTCCGCCAGAATATCTTCCAGGGTAAATTCCTTGTTATCCTGTGCCATGGGCTGAAAATCCTCCTTTTACGGATTGATCGCTTTTAAGCCGCCCCGCTGCCGGGCTACCTCATAACAGAGGATCCCGGCGGCTACCGAAGCGTTCAGCGAATTGATCTTCCCTTTTAGGGGAAGGGATATGATAAAGTCAGCTTTTTCCTTTATTAGCCTGCCCACTCCTTTTCCCTCAGAGCCAATGACCAGGGCCATGGGGCCTGTAAAGTCGGTCTGGCACCAGGGGGAACCGTCCATATCCGCGGCGTAAATCCACAACCCCCGGTCTTTCAGTTCCTCTAAAAGCGTGGCCAGATTCCCTACCCGGGCTACGGGCAGGTATTCCACCGCCCCAGCGGAGGCTTTCCCCACTGCGTAGGTCAGACCTACATTGCGCCGCTTGGGGATAATCACCCCGTGGGCGCCGGCGCATTCCGCAGTGCGTATGACCGCTCCCAGGTTGTGGGGATCTTCCAGCTCGTCGCAGACGATGAAGAAGGGTGGTTCATTCCGCTCCTCAGCCAGGCGGAAGAGATCCTCTACCGTGGCGTATTCCTTTACCGCGGCCACCGCCACCACTCCTTGGTGATTGGCCCCGCCGCAAAAATGGGAAAGCTTTACGGGGTCGGCTTCCTTGATCGTTGCCCCGGCTGCCTTGGCTTTCATCACAAGAGCTTGCAAAGCGCCGGAACGTTCGCCCCGCTGGACATACAAGCTGTCGATGGCCCGTCCGGCTCGCAGCGCTTCATTGACCGCGTTGCGTCCCGCGATAATATCCGCGCCACGGGGCTCCGGATCCCGGCTCCCGTTTTCGCGCTTTTCTCGGTTTTTCTCCATGATTGGGCTACCTTGTCCTTTTCTATAAAGTGAAAGTAACATGTGTTTTTGCAGTTTTAAAGTTTTGCCTGGGCGCCGCGAGGAAAGAGTGCGCGCTTTTCCACAAAGGGAAATTCGCGTCTTGCCCCAGCGCAGCTGTCCGCAGTTCTGGCACGGACTGAGCAAATCTATCGCCGCGAGGAAAGAGTGTACGCCTTTCCACAAAGGGAAATCCGCGTCTTGCCCAGCGCAGCTGTCCGCTGATGTGGCCCCAGATTGGGTCAACCAACGCCGCGAGGAAAGAGTGCGCGCTTTTCCACAAAGGGAAATCCGCGTCCTGCCCAGCGCAGCTGTCCGCAGTTCTGGCACGGACTGAGCAAACCAGCGCCGCGAGGAGAGAGTGTACGCCTTTCCGCAAAGGGAAATTCGCGTCTAGCTCCAGCGCAGCTGGCATATTTTGCTTATTATAGCATAGTTTCCAGGAAATCTCAAATAAAAATGCAGGCAGAATGCGGGCTGATTCCCCCTGGCGCGGCAGGTTCCGTCAGGAATATCCAATTTGAGGTATTTTTTTCCATGAGATGCAAAAAAATTCTTTTTTGGGAAACTTTCCACCGGAATTTTTCCACACGTAAAGGGGACGCAACCTTGTTTTTCACGCCGGACTGTGGAAAACTCTGTGGAAACTGTTAAAAACCCCTTGTCCTATGCGGTTTTCAACTTTCCCCCGTTTTCACAGCGGTTTCCTTTTATGTAAACAAACAGCCCTTATATTCCCTTTTAGAACAAAAATCTCCATTTTTTGAACGGAGTGGTGTCCCCAAGATACAGGAAACATGAGGGGTTTAGCCGCAGGATGTTGTGTCAATAGCTTTTGGGAAAATTTCTTACTCACAATTTGTCCACAGGCATTTAACATACATTTCACGATTTGGATTGGGGGTGTGGAAGAATACCCAGGGCAAAAGAAAACACTACCCTTTTCCCCAATTTTGTGCTATACTAGCGGCAAAACCACCTGTTTTCCAGCTTGTTTTCACAAATTCCCCCAAAAGCTGGGGAAAAAACCGCCGGAAGACGGGGAAAAAGGCCGAATGAATAAATATGCACGAAATTTGTCGAACATACATTTTGGAGGTTGGAAAATGCGAGAAGATCTTTGTTCCATACCGGTAAACGACGTGTTCCTTCCCCGGGACGGCTGCCCCTTCTGCCGTATGCGGGACATGCTGGAGGACCGAATGGCCACCTACATCACTGGGGCCGCCATGATGGAGCCGGACGTGCGGGTGGAAACCAACCGGCTGGGATTTTGTACCGAGCATTTTAACCAGATCCTGGCCCGGGGCAGCCGGTTGTCGGTGGCGCTGATTCTGGAAAGCCTTTTGCAAACGGTAAAGGACGAAGTGTTCCCGGAGGGGAAGGTTTCCGCCAAAAAGGTGGTAGGGGCGGTCCATTCCCGGGAAGAGCACTGCTTTATCTGCGAAAATATTGAAAAGAACACCAACCATTTGCTGGACAGCATGATGAAGCTGTGGCAGAGCGATGAGGAATTCCGGCAGCTGTACAGCCAGCAGCCCCATATCTGCCTGCCCCATTACGGCATGGTGATCCAGGCGGCCATGAAGATGCCCAAGAAGAATTTTGTTCTCTTTGAGGGAGAAACCACCCGGCTGGCCAAGAAGTACTTGGAAGAGCTGTCCGGGGACGTGACCCATTTTTGCAGGATGTTCGATTACCGCAACGCCGGGGGAGACTGGGGCAACTCCAAAGACGCCATTGAACGGGCGATCCGTTACCTGGTGGCCCGGGAGCCGGAGGCCCGCCAGAAGGCGGATGAGAAGAACCGGTGATGGGGGCCATGGTGGAAAGCCCGGTGGGATTCGACCTTGCCCAGACCCTGGATTGCGGCCAGGCGTTCCGGTGGCAGGAGCTGCCGCCGGAAGGGGAAACCCATCTCTGGGAAGGCGTGGCTTTTGGGAAGGTTCTCCGTTTGGGGCAGCGAGGGGACCAGGTGTGGTTTTACTGTTCGGAAGAAGAACTGGAAAGCCTTTGGCGGCCCTATTTTGACTTGGACACAGACTATGGGGAAAAGCGCCGGATGTTGTCTCAGATGAGCCCAGCCTTGGCGGAGGCCGCCGCCTTTGCCCCAGGGATCCGGATCCTGCGCCAGGAGCCCTGGGAAGCCCTGTGTTCGTTTATTATCTCCCAAAATAACCATATTCCCCGAATCAAAGGGATTATACAGCGCTTGTGCCAGCTGTTGGGGGAACCCATTCCCGGTACGGAGTGGCACAGCTTTCCCGGGCCGGAGCGTATGGCGTCCTGCCAGGTGGAAGATTTGGCGCCTTTGCGGGCGGGATTCCGGGGGAAGTACCTGGTGGATGCCGCCAGGAAAGTGGCGTCGGGAGAAGTGGACTTGGAAAAGGTAGCCCGGTCCCCGGTGGAGACCGGCAGGGAAGAGTTGCGGAAGATTCTGGGAGTGGGCCCCAAAGTGGCAGAATGCGCCTTGCTGTATGGGTTTCACAAAACAGAGTGTTTCCCCATGGACGTGTGGATGAAACGGGCCATGGCCACCCTTTTGCCTGGAAAAAGTCCCCAGGAGTTTGGGGAAAATGCCGGTCTGGCCCAGCAGTACTTGTTTCATTATAGCCGGATGCACCCGGAATTATTTGAAGAAACAAGGGAAACAAAAAGCGCCTGAGGGAGATTGCGTTTTGGCGTTTTTCAAAAGGCATGACCCGGAAAAACCAAAAGGGATCTCCGGGGAAGAAACAGCCCCATGCAAGAGAAGAAAAAACAGGCCCTGTGGTCACCCCAGCGGGAAGCTGGAAACCACAGGGCCATTTTTTGTTGACACTTACACTTAGTAAAAGTGGATTGATTTTGGAAAGACGGGAAAGGAATTCCGGTCCGCAAATGTGGAGCGGGAGTTGGAAGGGCTACAGTTCCTCTCCCAGCAGCCGGACCAGCAGGGCGTTGGATACCAGAAAGCCTTCCGGGGTGAACGCCAGGAAATCCTCACCCCGCCGCAGCAGGGAAAGGGGACAGTGTTTCCCGTTGTCCAGGACTTCCTGAAACAATTCCCCACCGTGAGGGCCAAACCGGGCCAAACAGTCTTCCCGGTGCAGGCCCCGGGTCAGCCGCAGGTTGAGCATGGCGAATTCTCCAAAGTCCCCGCCGGGGCCATCGTCCACTGGGGGATTTCCTTGGAGAAAGCCTTCCAGGTCCCGGGGGAAGGAGAAGCGCTCCCCGCCCAGGAAGGAATAA
>DXXH01000011.1:0-2371 GCA_019416395.1 Clostridiales bacterium | reverse complement strand
AAAAGGAATGGGCGCCCGGCCCGAACCCCAGGTATTCCTCTCCCCGCCAATAGAGGAGATTGTGACGGCTTTCCCTGCCTGGGCGGGAAAAATTGCTGATTTCATACTGGGCGTACCCCAGTTTGGCCAGTTCTTCCACCACGAACAGGTACTGGTCGGACGTGTCATCGTCTGGGGGAAGGGAAATGCCTTTGGCGGCAAAGGGCGTTCCCGGTTCTACCTTTAAAATGTAAGAGGAAATGTGTTCCACTTCCAGACCGGAGGCAAACTCCATGGAGCGTTTCAGCCGTTCCTTGGAGCCGCCGGGCAATCCCAGCATCAAATCCAGGGAAAGGTTGTCAAACCCGGCGGCCCGGGCGTCTTTTACGGCTTGAACCACGTCTTCCGTGGAGTGGGCCCGGCCCAGAAACCGAAGCTCTTCGGTGTTGGCCGATTGAAGCCCCATGGAGAGCCGGTTGAATCCAGCCTGCCGGACCTGCTGGAAAAAATCCCGCCCCAGATGGGTGGGGTTGGCTTCCAGAGTGATTTCCGCCTGGGGAGAGAGGGAAAACTGCTCCCGTATGGCCTGTAAAAGCTTGGCCAACCGCTCTGCCCCCAGCAGATTGGGGGTGCCGCCTCCAAAGTAGACGGTGGAAAGCTCCTGGCCGGAAAGTTTTGCTTTCCAGGGCGCAAGGGAAGCGGTGACCGCCTGGGTGTAAGCGTCCATTTTGGAAGGGGAATCGGGCAGGGAATAGAAATCGCAGTAAGGGCATTTGCCGTGGCAAAAGGGAACATGAACATAAAGACCAAGCACGGGAATCACCACCTGAGAAAAAATACAAGGACTAAAAGCGGGAAAAAGCTTTGTCAAGACTTTTTCCCGCTTCAAAGTTATTCATCTAATTTCAGCACGGACATAAACGCTTCCTGGGGCACTTCCACGGTACCCAGCTGGCGCATACGTTTTTTGCCTCCCTTCTGCTTTTCCAACAGCTTCTTTTTCCGGGTGATGTCGCCGCCGTAGCACTTGGCAAGCACGTCCTTCCGCAGGGCTTTCACCGTTTCCCGGGCAATAATTTTCCCACCGATACAGGCCTGAATGGGCACCTCGAACAGCTGGCGGGGGATTTTCTCCTTCAGCTTTTCCGTCATCTTCCGGGCCCGGGCGTAGGCCTTGTCCGCGTGGATGATAAAGCTCAGGGCGTCCACCACTTCCCCGTTGAGCATAATGTCCAGCTTCACCAGCTTGCTGGGCTGGTATCCCATCAGCTCATAGTCAAAGGAAGCGTACCCCCGGGTGCGGGATTTCAGGGCGTCGAAAAAGTCGTAGACGATTTCGTTCAGGGGCAATTCGTAATGGATATCCACCCGGTCGGTGTCCAGATATTTCATGTCCTTGAAAACACCCCGGCGCTCCTGGCAAAGCTCCATGATGTTCCCCACGTACTCCGAGGGGGAATAGATATGGGCGTTGCAGATGGGCTCTTCCGCGCTTTGGATCAAGGTGGGGTCCGGGTAGTTGGTGGGGTTGTCGATGGTGATTTCCTGGCCGTCGGTGAGCTTCAACTTGTACACCACGCTGGGGGCGGTGGTGATCAGGTCCAGGTCGTATTCCCGTTCCAGCCGCTCCTGGATGATCTCCATGTGCAAAAGCCCCAAAAAGCCGCACCGGAAGCCAAAGCCCAGGGCCACGGAAGTTTCCGGCTCAAAGGTCAGGGAAGCGTCGTTGAGCTGTAATTTTTCCAGGGCGTCCCGCAGGTCGGTGTAGTGGGCGCCGTCGGCAGGGTAGATGCCGCAGAACACCATGGGCTGTACCGCCCGGTAGCCTTCCAAAGGCTCTGCGGCAGGACGGGTGGCCAAAGTCACCGTGTCGCCCACCCGGGCTTGGCGCACGTCCTTGATGGAAGCGGCGATGTAGCCCACTTCCCCGGCGTACAAGGCGTCGGCAGGCTCCAGGGAAGTGGCCCGCAAAAAGCCGCATTCCACCACGGTGAATCCCCCGCCGGTGGCCATCATGCGGATGGTGTCCCCGGGACGCACGGTGCCGTCCTTGATCCGCACGTATACAATCACGCCCCGGTAGGCGTCGTAGTAGGAGTCAAAGATCAAGGCCCGGAGCGGGTCGTTTTCGTCCCCCTGGGGCGCCGGAATGTCGGTGACGATCCGTTCCATCACTTCCCGGACGTTTTCCCCGGTCTTGGCGGAAATGCGGGGAGCGTCCATGGCGGGAATGCCGATCACGTCCTCGATCTCGTGGCATACCCGGTCCGGATCGGCGCTGGGAAGGTCGATCTTGTTCACCACCGGCAGGATCTCCAGCCCGGCGTCCACCGCCAGATAGGTGTTGGCCAGGGTCTTGGCCTCAATGCCCTGAGAGGCGTCCACCACCAGC
>DXXH01000109.1 GCA_019416395.1 Clostridiales bacterium | reverse complement strand
GGGTCCCTGGGGGCCGGGGACAGGGCAGCAAGGCGTACAATTACCGCAAGGATCGCAGCGGCCATCGTTGGGCCGGTAGATATTCATACGCAAACAATCCTTTCATTATTTCTAAGGGGAGCCAAAGCCCTCCCAATGGCAGGATATGCGGCCCAAGGAGAAACGTGCGTGTCCTTGAAAAAAAGGAACCCGGCGGGCTTCTGGGGGAGAGCGGGCCGGGTTGAGAATGAGTGGTAAAAAAGGGGAAAAACAAGAAAAAACCTGAAGCTTTTTGGCTTCAGGTTTTTCATTTGGTGGGGACAACAGGACTCGAACCTGTGACCTCCTACGTGTGAAGCAGGCGCTCTAACCAGCTGAGCTATGCCCCCGTAACAGGCAATAGTATACCAGATTATCCTGCCGCCGTCAACCCCCGATTTAAAAATATTTCTTTCGCCAAAAATCCAGGGGATAAACTAGGCGCCGTGGGGTTTGTTCTCTTGATTTTTGCTCAGGAAAAAAGGGACATGGGAAACATTGTCCATAGAGGCGCATAAGATGGTTCGGGAAGAATTTTCCCGGAAGGGGGGTGAAAGCATGGCGCAGCTTCCCAAAAAAGGCATTGATATTTCCGAATTCAATGGCGATGTGAATTTGGCTGCCTTAAAGGGACAGATCGATTTTGTCATAATCCGGTGCGGGTATGGAAGCGATTACGCCAATCAGGATGACCCCCAGTTTGAGAACAATGTGCGCAAATGCGAGGCAGCTGGGATCCCTTGGGGCACGTATCTGTACTCCTACGCCAAAAATCCTGCCATGGCCCAAAGCGAAGCGGCCCATACCCTGCGGCTGCTCAAGGGGAAACTTCCTCAGTACGGCGTTTGGTACGACGTAGAGGACAGTACCCTTCCCAGCGGTGAAACCTTGATTGACAACGTGGTGACCTATTGCCAGGCCATACAGCAGGCTGGGTATTATTGCGGGCTGTATTCGTTCCTGTCCTGGATGCAGACAAGGCTGAACAGTCCCCGGCTGGATCCCTATGACAAATGGGTGGCCCAGTGGAGCAGCCAGCTGGATTACACCAAACCCTATGGCATATGGCAGTTTACCGACAAGCTGGTTTTAAACGGAAAAACCTTTGACGGCAACTGGGCGTATAAAGATTACCCCTTGTTGACGGCAGGAAAGGAGGAAGAGGATATGACGGAGGCGGAAGTGGTCAAGCTGGCCAGGGCGGAAGCCCAGAAGGTCTACACTGAGAATGAGGAAAAGTATAAGACCATCGCTTCTCTGCCGGCCTGGGCTCAGGCGGCGGTGGAGCAGGTCTATCAGGAGCTGGGACTGCAAGGCACCGGGGGTTCAGGCGTGAACACAAAAATTGACGCCAGTGAAACCTATGTCCGGGCATTGACGGTGATTGCCAAATTGATGGACAAACTGAGCGGTACAGCTTCCCAGACAGAGGTAAAAAGCTAAGACCGATCCCCCGGAGAGTCTCTCCGGGGGATTGGTTTGCCCGGTGGGATTTTCCCGGTAGCGGAACGTTTCCGCGGCTTGTTTCTTCCTGCGTTCTGTAGTACAATAAAGGCCTAGAAGCCTGAACGACTCAGAAAGGGTGAAGCTGTATGGAACAGGAAAAACTCAGCTTAGAAATCAGCCGTCTTTTAAAGTATGGATTGGACAAGGGGTTAATTGCCCCGGAAGATCAAACCTATGCCGCCAACAGAATGCTGGCCTTGCTGGGCCTGCGGGAATTTGAGCCCCAGCCGGTGGAGGAGAAGCTCCGTTTCCCAGCGGAACCCCTGGAAGCCTTGTGTCAATATGCCGCGGAGCAAGGGTTGATTGACCCGGACACCCGGGACGGGCGAGATCAGTTTGACACGGAGCTGATGAATTGCCTGATGCCCCGGCCCTCGGAAGTGGTGAACCGGTTTTACCAGCTTTACGAGCAGGACAAGCAGGCCGCCACGGAGTATTACTATGACCTGAGCCGGGCGTCCAATTACATTCGGGTGGACCGGGTGGAGAAGGACAAGCTTTGGACAGCTCCCACAGAGTATGGGGATCTGGTGATCACCATCAACCTGTCCAAACCTGAGAAGGACCCCAAGGCCATTGCCGCCGCCAAGAACGCTCCCCAGTCCGGCTATCCCAAATGCGCTCTTTGCCGGGAGAACGAAGGGTATCTTGGCAGCGCCAACCAGGCGGCCCGGGGAAACCACCGGCTGATCCCTCTGACCCTGGGGGGCGAGCCCTGGTTTTTACAGTATTCCCCCTATGTGTATTACAATGAACACTGCATCGTCCTCAGCGGGGAGCACCGGCCCATGAAAGTGAGCCGGGCTTCCATGGACCGGCTGTTGGAGTTTGTCACCCTGCTGCCCCATTATTTTGTGGGGTCCAACGCGGATTTGCCCATTGTGGGTGGGTCCATTCTTTCCCACGACCATTTCCAGGGGGGAAGGTATGAATTCCCCATGGCCAAAGCGCCGGTGCGGGAAACCGTGGAATTCGCCGGGTTTGAAGACGTGAAGGCAGGGATCGTCCATTGGCCCATGTCCGTGATCCGCCTGCGGGGCGGGGACCGGGAACGTTTGGCAGCGCTGGGGGAAAAGATCCTGGCGGCTTGGCGGGACTATTCCGACGAGAGTGTGGAGATCCTGGCATATACAGGGGATACGCCGCACAACACCATTACGCCCATTGCCCGGAGGCGGGGAGAGGAATACGAACTGGACCTGGTGCTGCGGAATAACCGCACCACGGAAGAACACCCCTTGGGCCTGTTCCACCCCCATGCCCAGTACCACCACATCAAGAAGGAAAATATCGGCTTGATTGAGGTGATGGGCCTGGCGATTCTGCCCCCCCGGCTGCTTACGGAAACCAAGCTGTTGGAGCAGGCGCTGCGGGAACCTGCCCAAGCGGAAGAGATCCTGTCCCGGCCTGAGATGGAAAAACACCGTCCCTGGTATGAGGAACTGAAAGCCGCCGGAGCAGAGGAAGGGGATACCCAGCGGGCGATTCAGGAAAGCATTGGCGTTATCTTTGGGAAGATCCTGGGGAATGCCGGTGTGTATAAGGATACGGAAGAGGGCCAGGAAGCCTTCCGCCGGTTCTGCCGTTCCCTGTGAATGTGATTCGTTCCCTCTCTGTCAAAGAGCGGGTTTTATGCCTGTTTTTTCCGGCCAGATGCCTTTGCTGCGGCAAAGCGGTCCGGCCGGAACGGCTTTTCTGCCAGGATTGCGCCAGCTCCCTGCCTGAGGAAACGCTCCTGCGGGAATTCCCCATGCCCCAGGCGCCGGGCGGAGCCTTGCTGGTTGCAGCGCCTTTGCCCTATGAAGAGGGATTTCGGGAAACGCTGCACCGGTTGAAATTCTGGGAAGAGTGGGGGATCTCCACGCCTTTGGGCCAGCTGATGGGGGAAGCCGCCCGTTCCCTGCCGGGAAAATTTACCCTGGTCACCTGTGTGCCCATGTCCTCGAAAAAGCTTCGCAAGAGAGGGTATAATCAAAGCGCTTTGCTGGCAAAATCCGTAGCCAAAGAGCTGGGCCTGCCTTTCCGGGAAGCTTTGAGCCAGGTGCGGGAAATCGAGATACAACACACCCTTACCCGGCCCCAACGGGCGGACAATGTGCGGGAGGCTTACCGTGGGAACCGGGTGGCCCAGGGGCAGGAGATCCTGCTGGTGGACGATATTGTGACCACTGGCGCCACCTTGCGTGCCTGCGCGCAAGAGCTGTATCAGGCGGGGGCGAAATCGGTGAGCGCTTTATGCGCCGCCAGCTCCAGGCCGCGCCTGGACGTAATTCATATAGAAGACTAATGCTGCCCCGGTCTGGAAAAAGACTGTTCCGGACTGGTTGGGGCAGCTATGCCTGTGAGGAGGAACTCCAAATGCTTCATCGTTTTTCCAGAGAGGAATTGCTCATCGGCCCGGAGGGGCTGGAAAAGCTCCAACGTGCCAGAGTGGCGGTGTTCGGCATCGGTGGAGTGGGGGGCTACGTGGTGGAAGCCCTGGCCCGCAGTGGCGTGGGTGCGCTGGACCTGTTCGACGGGGACCGGGTGAGCCTGACCAACATCAACCGGCAGATCATCGCCCTGGAAAGCACGGTGGGCCGTCCCAAAGTGGAGGTGGCCAAAGAACGGGTGCTGGAGATCAATCCGGATTGCCGGGTGGAAGCCCGGGAGCTGTTTTTCACCCCTGAGAATGCCGGGGAAGTGGATTTTACGCAGTACAGCTACGTGGCCGACGCCATTGACACGGTGACGTCTAAAATCGAGCTGCTGCGCCTGTGCCGGGAAGCGGGAGTGCCGGTGATCAGCTCCATGGGGGCCGGAAATAAGCTGGACCCCACTGCATTCCGGGTGGATCTGTTGGAAAAGACCAGCGTCTGTCCCTTGGCCAGAGTGATGCGCCGGGAACTGAAAAAGCGGGGGATCACCGGGGTGAAAGCGGTGTACTCCACAGAGGAAGCACTTTCCCCCGCCGTGGCCCAGGAAGGGGATACCAAGGGAACCGCTGGCCGTCCCACCCCGGGCAGCATGGCCTTTGTCCCCAGCGTGGCGGGGCTGATCCTGGCGGGGGAGATCGTGAACGACCTGTTGAAAAACGGCTAAGAGTTTTGCCTGCCCATGGACAGGCAAATGTTCCCAAGGGGCAGTCCCGCGGAAAACCGTCCTTGGGCCGGAAATCCTGCGAAGGCGGAAAGATGGAAAGGAGAAAGCTTATGGAGCAGTCCACCCCTGTGTTTTGCGCCGGAGAATACCGGTTCCCCTTGAACCGCACCTATATTATGGGGATTCTAAACGTCACTCCCGATTCCTTTTCCGATGGGGGCAAATACCTGGATCCCCAGGCGGCTGTGGAGCGGGCGTTGGAAATGGCCCGAGAAGGGGCTGACGTGATCGATATTGGGGGGCAGTCCACCCGGCCGGGATACCAGGCCATTTCCCCACAGGAAGAATGGGAGCGAATCAGGGAAGTCCTTCCCGCTGTGGTAAGAGAAACCGGTTTGCCGGTTTCCGTGGACACCTTCTACCCCTGGGTGGCGCGGCGGGCTTTGGAAGCCGGAGCTTCCCTTTTGAATGACGTGTCCGGGTTTGGAGAAGAAATGCTGCAAGTGGCGGCAGGGTCCCAGTGCGGGTGCATTGTGATGCACCCTGGCGGGGGAGAAGGGGACGTGTTCCGCCGGGTGAAAGGGTTCTTTGTGGACAGGCTTTCAGCGGCGGAGAATCTGGGCATTTCCAGGGAGCGGCTTTGCTTTGACCCTGGGGTGGGATTTGGCAAAACCATGGAGGAAAATCTGGCTCTGATTGCCCACGCCGGGCAGGTGAAGGTGGAAAACTGCGCGTTGCTCATGGCAGCGTCCCGAAAACGGGTGACAGGGGCGCCCTGCGGCAATCCCCCCTTTGAGGAGCGCCTGCCCGCTACCATCGCTGCCCATACAGCGGCGGTGCTGGACGGGGCGGACATGCTCCGAGTGCACGATGTAAAAGAGGCTGTCCAGGCAGCCCGCATGGCGGACGCTTTGGCGAAATGCTGAAAGGGCCCGCCGGAGTCAAGAGCCATGGGAACAGGAGGAAGCGATGGATACCATTTACATAAAGGGATTGCAGCTTTTCGCCTATCACGGTGTGGGGGCGGAAGAAAAGCGGGACGGGCAGACGTTTGTGTTGGATATTACCCTGAAAGGGGACTTGAGCCAGGCGCGCCGTAGCGACCGGTTGGAAGAGACGGTGAATTACGCGGCAGTTTGCCAGACGGTCCGGGAGGCTTTTACCCGGGAGAGCTTTGACCTGATCGAGCGGGCGGCCCAGCAGGTGTGCGACGCTGTGCTGGAAGGGTACCCCCAGGTGGAAGAGATGACTCTGCTGCTGAAAAAGCCGGAAGCCCCTATCCCGGAGAAATTTGACTATGTGGCGGTGGAAATTACCCAGCGCCGGAAGGAGTGGGAATCATGCAGGTAGTGTTGGGATTGGGCACCAACCTGGGGGACCGGGAAGACAATCTGGCCCGGGCATTGGATGCTTTGGAGCGGTTGGAAGGCACCCAGCTGTTAAAGCTCTCCAATCTGTACGAAACGGAGCCCTTTGACGTTCTCAGCCCCCAGGACAACTATTTGAACTGCTGCGTGCTTTTGGAGACCAAGCTGAAGCCGCAGCGGCTTTTGGAGCGGTGCCAGGAGATCGAAACCAGCTTGGGCCGGGTGCGGGTGGAATACCATGGGGCCCGGACCATGGACATTGACGTATTGCTTTGTGAGGGCTTTACCTCGGAGACGGATACCCTCACTGTGCCCCACCCCCATATCCGGGAACGGGCGTTTGTGATGGTGCCCTTGTCCGATTTGTTCCCTCTGCACCAGGCGTTGGGATATGATTTCCACGACGCCTATGAAGCGGTGGACAAATCGGGCGTGGTCCTGTACAAGTGAGGGCGGCCATGCTGGGAAAACGAATTATGGTGATCGGCAGCCCCGGAGGGGGGAAGAGCACTTTTTCCCGGGCATTGAGCCGTGTTTCCGGGCTGCCCCTGGTCTATTTGGATCAGCTCAACTGGAACAGTGACCGCACCAACGTGTCCAAAGAGGTGTTCCACCAGCGGCTGGAACAGGCCCTGGAAGGGGAAACCTGGATCGTGGACGGGAATTACCAGGGGTCCATGGAGCAGCGTTTGGCGTTGTGCGATACGGTGTTTTTTCTGGATTACCCTGTGGAGGTGTGCTTGGAAGGGGTGCGTTCCCGGTTTGGAAAGCCCCGGCCGGATATCCCTTGGGTGGAGACAGAGGAAGACCAAGAATTTTTGACCTTTATCCGGGAATTCCCGGAAAAGAGCCGGCCCAAGATCTTGAGGCTCCGGAGAAACTATCCCCAGAAACGGTGGGTGGTGTTCCATTCCCGTGGGGAAGGGGACGCCTATCTTTCCGGCTATGAGGCGGGAAAAGCGG
>DXXH01000108.1 GCA_019416395.1 Clostridiales bacterium | reverse complement strand
GCGATCCAAAATCCGAAATCCTGCGGAAAACAGGCGGGGCATTGAAAGCCAATGGTTTTGAAGTGCGGGTATTCGATTTATTAAATCCCGACGCCTCCTTCTGTTACAATCCTCTTGCCTATGTGCGGGATGACAAGGACGTGCTGCGCCTGATTGAAACCCTCATCCAATCCACCACCCCGCCCGGAGCGCAGAGCAGCGACCCCTTCTGGCAGAAATCCGAAACTGCGCTTTTACAGGCCCTCGTCCTATACCTCAAGCACGAAGCACCGCCGGAAGAACAGAACTTCGCCATGGTGATGGAGATGCTGTCCGCAGCGGAGGTGCGGGAAGAAGATGAGGAATACGAATCCCCGCTGGATATCCTGTTCGCAAGGCTTGAAATGCGGGACCCGGAAAGCATTGCCGTAAAGCAGTACCATGTCTTTAAGATGGGGGCTGGAAAAACTTTAAAATCCATTTTGATCAGCGTGGGTGTCCGGCTTTCCGCTTTTAACCTCCCTCAGATTGCAAGGCTGACCTATGCCGACGATCTTCATCTGGAGGAAATGGGCGAGAAAAAGGTAGCCCTGTTCTGCTGTATTCCCGACAGCGATAAATCCCTCAACTATCTGGTAGGCATGATTTACGGGCAGCTCATCCAAACCCTCTACTTCGTAGCCGACCGGAAATACAAGGGCAGGCTGCCGGTGCCGGTTCATCTGCTCATCGACGAGGCCCCCAATATCGCCCTGCCTACCGACAACTTTCTGCCCTGGCTTTCCACCATGCGAAGCCGCAACATCTTTTGCAGCTACATCGCGCAGAATATGGCGCAAATCAAGGCGCTGTTTAAAGAACAGTGGGAATCGCTGGTGGGCTTGTGCGATGAGTTCCTCTACCTCGGCGGCAATGAAAAGGAAACCCATAAATATGTTTCCGAACTCATGGGCAAGGAAACACTGGACACGAATACCTATGGCCGGAGCCGGGGACGAAGCGGCAGCTTCAGCGTAAACGACCAGCAGACGGGCCGGGAACTCTTAACCCCGGATGAAGTGCGGATGCTGGATAACCGCAAGGCTATCCTTTTTGTCCGTGGGGAACGCCCCATGATGGATGACAAGTACGACCTGATGCGCCATCCCAATATCCGGCTGACCGAAGATGGCGGCGCTGCGCCCTACGATTATACGCAGGCAAAGGACGCCGCTGACGATATCGACTATTCCCCGGACCAGTACGACGATTTCGAACTGCTGGAACCGGAGGATTTTCTAAAGCCATAACAATACACATTGAACTGGAGGAATGCTTCTGAAGAAAACTCTGAATTCTTTTATCTTGAAGAAAAATCCCAAAAAGAACGATAAGCCCACCACTGCCCTGCTTCTTGGCAAAAAGGGGCGCTTCGGTTTTTCCGGCTATGTCGCTGTGGTGCTGTGCGCCTGCTGTTTTTCCACCACAGCCTTTGCCGCCAGCGATCCGCTGGGTGTGGTCAACAACCTCTCCACCTTCATCTTTTCCCTGATCCGCGCCATCGGCCTGATCCTTTTGGGCTGGGGCGTGGTGCAGGTTGGTCTCTCCTTCCAGAGCCACGATCCTTCCCAGCGCTCGCAAGGGTTCCTCACCTTGGCGGGCGGTCTCGTGGTGACCTTTGCCAAGGAAATCCTTGACCTCATCACCGCCTGATTCCTGTTTTCCAGTCAAGGGAGCGCCCAGTGGCGGGCGCTCCCACATTTTTTAGATGGGAGGTGACCAGCCGGAAACTGGATTATCGATAACTTAAATTCGGCGCTGGGAACATGGAACGACAAGCTGGCTGAAATCTGGACTTTGCTTACACAGGACCCCGCAACCTTTAAGGGCGGCGGGATCTGGCAGGTCATGCTGGACATCAACGGGGCCTTGAAAGCCATTGGGTACGGCCTGCTGGTTCTGTTTTTCGCAGTTGGCGTGGTGAAAACCTGTTCGAGCTTTACCGACCTGAAGCGCCCGGAAGCGGCCTTCAAGATGTTCATTCGTTTTGCACTGGCAAAGGCGGCAGTAGGATACGGCCTCGACCTGATGCTGGCTGTATTTAAAATTATTCAGGGGATGGTTTCCACCATTATCACGAAGTCCGGGCTGTCGGGGAGCAGCGGCACCACGCTTCCGCAGGAAATCATCGACAAGATCAACAACGTGGGATTCTGGGACAGCATCCCTTTGTGGGCGGTCACCCTGCTGGGCGGCCTGTTCATTACGGTGCTGGCGTTTATTATGATCCTAACGGTGTATAGCCGCCTATTCAAATTATATATGTATACCGCTATCGCACCAATCCCCATGTCTACATTCGCCGGGGAAACCACCAGCAATGTGGGCAAAAACTTCCTGCGTTCCTATGCCGGGGTGTGTCTGGAAGGGGCCATTATTGCACTGGCCTGCATTATCTTTTCTGTCATGGCGGCTTCTCCGCCTGCGGTTGACCCCAATGTTTCAGCGGTAACCGCCGTTTGGAGTTATGTGGGCGAGCTAATCTTTAACTTGCTTGTCTTGGTTGGAGCCGTGCGGATGAGCGACCGGATCGTCAAGGAATTATTGGGGCTGTAACCGAAAAGGCCCGCTTTTTCAAGCGGACCTTTTCTCTAACCTTCATGCTCTAAAATCCATTGCAAAAGCCCCTGTCGGTCGGTTTGGCCGGAAGCGACAGACAAAATAATGTCAATCAATTCCTGCTGTTCATAGCGAAGTTCTATCCCATTGACAGCCAGAAAAACCAGCATGGCATGAGCGCCGATCCGTTTATTCCCATCCACAAAGGGATGGTTGCATATCAGGCCAAAACCCAGCTGCGCCGCTTTTGCCTGCAGGGATGGATAAACCGGTTCTCCGCCGAAAGTTTGAAACGGCGCGGCCAATGCAGATTCCAGCAGCCCTTCGTCACGAATCCCGTCGATGCCTCCAAATTCTTGAATCAGCGCGGAATGCAGGCCAAGGATCTGGCGTTTTGATAAAGTTTTCATTTCGCCAGTTCCTCGTATGCGGTACGATTTTTGGCGATCAGCCGTTTGGAGACTGCCAGAATATCCTCGTCTTCCGCAATCTGCTCTTGCTCCGCTTGGCTGAATTCTACCAGCACATAGCGAGGGACATTATTCTTTAAGATCACGGCTGCACCGTTTTCATCTACCAAACGTGCGACGCGGGAAAAGTTCTGATTCGCTTCTGTAATGGAAACAAGATTCTTTGTGTTCACAGTCATTTCAAACACCTCCTATTTTCATTATACTCAAAAATAGGAGAAATACAACCTATTTTTTTGAAAGGAGTTGATTTTTTATCGAAGTAAAAGTGCCAAAGGAAATCCGGGATTATCAGGAGTCCATCTTTTTTGGGCTTTCCACCCGGCAGTTTATCTGTTCCCTGCTGGCTGTAGGCGTGGCGGTTGGACTCTATTTCGGCCTGCGCCCGCTGATTGGCAGTGAAGAAGTAGGCTGGATGTGCATTCTCGGGGCCGCGCCCTTTGCGGCCTGTGGCTTTTTCAAATACCATGGCATGACTGCCGAACAGGCAGCATGGGCGTGGTTTAAGTCGGAATTTTTGTACCCGAAAAAACTGGTGTTCAAATCCGACAGCCTCTACTTTGACGCCATGAAGGACGCCATCACAGAGGGGGAAAAGCCTCCCCGCAAGAGGAAAAAACACAAACCCCAGCCACCTGCTGGGAAAGAACAATAACCTTTTCATTTTCGCACTGAAAGGAAGGATGCCTATAATAAAAACGCTCAGTAAAGCAGCGAAAGCAGAAAAAGAGAAATTCACCATACCAAAGTCCGTACAGGACGCCATCCCCATCCAGCGTATCTGGTCGGATGGGATTTTTCAGGTGGGGAGCCGGTTCTCCAAAACCTTCTCCTTTACCGACATCAACTATCAAATCGCCAGCAAAGAAGATAAGACAGCGATGTTCCTCGACTACTCGGAATTATTAAATGCGCTGGATTCCGGCGCTTCCGCCAAGATCACCATCAATAACCGGAAGGTCAACAAAGAGGAATTTGAGAAATCCCTGCTGCTGCCCATGCGGGAGGATGGGCTGGACCATTACCGGAAAGAGTACAATGAAATGCTGCTTTCCAAGGTGACCGGCACCAACAACAGCGTGGTGCAGGACCGCTACATCACCATTACAGTGGCCAAGAGGAACATCGACGAAGCCCGCACCTATTTCTCCCGTGTGGGAACTGACCTCATTACCCACCTTTCCCAGCTTTCCTCCATAGGCCGGGAACTGGATATCGGGACGCGCCTGCAGATTTTCCGGGATTTCTTCAAGGGGAACGAGCCTGCCGCTTTTGCCTTCGACCTGAAGGAACACATGAAGAAGGGACACAGCTTCAAGGATTGGCTGTGCCCCGATTCAATGGAATTCCAGAAAGACCATTTCCGCCTGAACGACCGTTGGGGGCGTGTGCTCTACCTGCAGGATTACGCCAGCTACATCAAGGATTCCATGATTGCCGAGCTCTGCGACATGGACCGCAGCCTCATGCTTTCCATTGATATTTTAGCGGTTCCCACCGACGAAGCAGTGCGGGAGATCCAGAACAAGCTCTTAGGGGTGGAAACGAATGCCGCGAACTGGCAGCGAAAACAGAACGCCGCCAACAACTTCTCCGCTGTCCTGCCCTACGATATGGAGCAGCAGCGCAAGGAAACCAAGGAGATGCTGGAGGATCTCACCAGCCGGGACCAGAGGATGATGTTCGGCCTTGTGACCTTGGTACATTTAGCTGACACCAAGGAGCAGCTGGACAGCGACACGGAAACCCTGCTCACCACAGCGCGGAAGCATCTCTGCCAGATGAGCGTCCTGCGCTGGCAGCAGAAGGATGGGCTGGACACTGTTCTCCCTTACGGCCTGCGAAAAATTCAGGCCCTGCGCACCCTCACCACCGAATCCACCGCGGTGCTGATTCCGTTCCGGGCGCAGGAAATCCTCCAGAACGGCGGCATTTACTATGGGCAGAACGCTGTTTCCAAGAACATGATTGTGGCAGACCGAAGGAAACTGCTCAATGGCAACAGCTTCCGCTTGGGTGTTTCCGGTTCCGGTAAATCCTTTAGCGCTAAAGAAGAAATCGTCAGCATTGCGCTTTCCACCAATGACGATATTCTCATTCTGGACCCGGAATCCGAATTCGGCTTTTTGGTGGAAGCCCTTGGCGGCGAGGTCATCCGGGTATCCGCTTCCTCGGATACCCATCTAAACGCCATGGACATGGACAAAGCCTATGGGGATGAGCGCAACCCGCTGATTGAGAAATCCGAATTCATCCTCTCTCTGTTCGAGCAGCTGGTGGGGGCGGGCAATGTGAGCGCCAAGGAGAAATCCATCCTCGACCGCTGCACCTATGATGTGTACCGGGAATATGTCGCCAATAACTACGAGGGCGAAGCGCCCACCCTGAAGGATCTGTACCACTCCCTCTTAAAACAGCCGGAGCCGGAAGCCAGAGGGCTGGCGCTTTCCTCTGAACTCTTCATCACCGGCAGCCTCAACACCTTTGCTCAGCGCACCAATGTGGATACCAAGGCAAGGATTATCGCCTATGACATCCGGGAGCTGGGCGAGCAGCTCATGCCCATCGGGATGCTGGTGACCTTGGACGCCATCTTCAACCGCGTCATTCAAAACTGGAAGAAAGGCAAGACCACATGGGTATTCGCGGACGAGTTCTACCTGCTGTTCCGCTATGAGTACAGCGCCGATTTCTTTTACAAGCTCTGGAAGCGCATCCGCAAGTACAACGGGCTGGTGACAGGGTTAACGCAGAACGTCGAGGAGCTCCTCCGTTCCGACACCGCCCGCCTCATGCTGGCAAACAGCGAATTTTTAATCCTTCTGAACCAATCCGCCACCGACCGGGATGAACTGGCGGGGCTTCTGCACATCTCCGAAAACCAGCTCTCGTACATCACCAATGTGGCGGCTGGCTGCGGCCTCATCCGCTGTGCCGGAAACATTGTCCCATTTGAAAACAGCTTCCCTCGAAACACCCGTCTGTATCAGCTCATGACCACCAAGCCGGACGAGGTCCTGAGAGGGGTGTAACCATATATGAAACTATATTGCAGCAGGGGGCCGCCTTTGGCCCCTATTTGCTATTTATGCAACAACCTGTTGCACGAATTTTGAATCCAGGTATCGCGCTGTACACTTCGCCACATCTTTCAGGTTTTGAACAGAATAGCCTGTAGATTGTGGAAATTTCAGCTTAACGCCCTGTGTCAAGTTTTCAATGAATTTGTTGCCGCTGCTGGGGAGTACGGTCAAGATCTTCCAAGTGCTTATGAGTGCGCCTCCGGTCCCATCTTCACATATTCTTGTTTTTTAGGCTGGATGAACAGCTGAAAAAAGCGCTCCTGATCTTGGCAGAAGATTGTCGTTTTCCTGCCCCTTTCCCACCAGGCATAGACATCGCAGTCCTGCCGAAGATAGTCATACACATACTGCATGATGCTTTTCGCCAAACCTCTCCCATAGGCGGTGCTCAAATGATGCTGCAGCAAATATCGCTGTGGGACAGGCAGGGATCTGTAGGGGGAGTTTATGGTCGCTTCCCATTTTGCAAGAGGGTCGGGTGTCTTTTTTTCTTTGTGCGTCCCCTTTTTTATTTCTACTTCATAAACCATGCGATTAACCCCAAAAGGCTGTGTAGCATTTAGCTACGCGGATAACTTGCAAGTTCAATATGCCATATTTGAGTTGGAAAATCAATGTTTCTTCCTATTACATATCTCTTTGTTGCTTGTAGGGGTTGTGCAAGAACTGCCTGCACAAATTCCGGATTGGGGTATGATTTTCATTTATTCGAAGGAGGTATGCCATTGAAAGAAATCAAGCAAAAACCTGACAGTGATGTCGTATAAATAAAGTTGGCACCTTATTCTCAAAGAATTCATGTATAA
>DXXH01000107.1 GCA_019416395.1 Clostridiales bacterium | reverse complement strand
GAACCAGCCTACAAGGACGGGGACATTGTGTTCGTCCAAAGGCTGGACAATGGCTCTCTACGGGAAGGCGAAGTGGGGATCTTCGCCTTTAACGGTGAGGGGTATATCAAACAGCTGGGACACAGGCAGCTGTTGTCCTTTAATCCCAAGTACGCCCCCATTCCCATCGGGCCTTATGACAGGCTGGAATGCCAAGGGCGTGTTTTAGCCAAGTTGTAATCATGGGCCAAGGCTTTTACAGCTCTTCCGGGAACGTTTTTTCCCCTTCCAGAGAGGAGTGTGAAACGGCCCTTGGTTTGCAAAACCGGTTTGGAAGAAATTCAGAAAAAAGTTGAAATAACCGGTATTTTCCTCTATAATGAGAAAGAGTTTGCAGGAATGCCGTCACATCTATGCCATTTGGCGGTATTCCCACCACAAAGGAGTAATGCCTATGTACCGGATCGTAAAAAAACAGGTGCTCAATCCCACCGTAACACGCATGGAGATTGAAGCCCCCCTTGTCGCCCGTAAAGCGGAGCCGGGGCAATTCATCATTCTACGCGTGGACGAGACAGGGGAACGGATTCCCCTGACCGTTGCGGACTATGACCGGGAACGTGGCACTGTGACCATTATTTTCCAGATTGTGGGCGCCACCACAGAAAAATTAAATCACCTGAACGAGGGCGATTCCCTACAGGATTTTGTAGGCCCCCTGGGCAGACCATCTGAAACGGAAGGCCTGAAGAAAGTGGCTGTTATCGGCGGCGGCGTGGGTTGCGCCATCGCTTACCCCGTAGCAAAAAAACTCCACCAGCAAGGCGCTGTGGTTCACTCCATTGTGGGTTTCCGCAACAAAGACCTGGTGATCTTGGAGCAGGAATTTTCCGCTGTCAGCGATAAGCTGGTTATGATGACCGATGACGGCAGCTATGGAGAAAAAGGCCTGGTAACCAACGCTTTGGAAAAGCTGATCAACGACGGGGAAACCTATGACGAAGTTATTGCTATCGGTCCCTTGGTGATGATGAAATTTGTCACCCAGCTGACCAAGAAATTCAACATCAAGACCGTTGTGAGCATGAACCCCATCATGATCGACGGCACCGGTATGTGCGGCGGCTGCCGCCTGACTGTGGGCGGGAAGACTAAGTTCGCCTGCGTGGACGGTCCGGATTTTGACGGCTTTGAAGTGGACTTTGACGAAGCCATGGCCCGTGGCACCATGTACCGCGATTTTGAGCGGCACGCTTACGAGGAAACCTGCAACCTATTCCGGAAGGAGATCCAATAACATGCCCAACATGTCTTTGAAGAAAAATGAAATGCCCTCTCAGGCACCGGACGTCCGGAATAAAAATTTTCTAGAGGTAGCTTTGGGCTACACGGAAGAGCAGGCTCTGGACGAAGCCCAGCGCTGCCTGCATTGTAAAAACAAACCCTGTGTCAGCGGCTGCCCCGTAGGCATTGCCATTCCGGAGTTTATCGCCAAAGTTGCTGAACAAGATTACGAAGGCGCTTACCAGGTCATCACCCAGCAGAGTTCTCTTCCTGCTGTATGCGGCCGGGTATGCCCCCAGGAAACCCAGTGCGAAGCCAAATGCGTCCGGGGAATCAAAGGGGAACCGGTAGGCATTGGCCGGCTGGAACGTTTTGTGGCGGACTGGCACAACAAGAATGTGTGCGAAGCTCCTCACCAGCCCACGCCCAACGGCCATCGGGTGGCAGTAATCGGTTCCGGCCCCTCTGGGCTGACCTGCGCCGGTGACTTGGCCAAACGCGGCTATGATGTCACCGTATTTGAGGCTTTGCACACTGCCGGCGGCGTATTGGTCTATGGCATTCCCGAATTCCGCCTGCCTAAAGACATCGTCCAAAAGGAAATCGATACGCTGAAAGCATTGGGCGTCAAAGTGGAAACCAACATGGTGATCGGCCGGGTGTTGTCCATTGACGAACTGCTGGAACAAGGCTACGAGGCTGTGTTTATCGGTTCCGGCGCCGGTCTGCCCCGGTTTATGAATATTCCCGGGGAGAATTTGAAGGGCGTCTATTCGGCTAACGAATTCCTTACCCGGGTCAACCTGATGAAAGCTTACCAGCCCGGCAGCGACACCCCCATCGAACACGCCAAACGCGTGGCGGTAGTGGGCGGCGGCAACGTGGCCATGGACGCTGCCCGGTGCGCCAAGCGGTTGGGTGCCGAGGAAGTCTTCATCGTTTACCGCCGTTCGGAAAAGGAACTTCCTGCCCGGGCCGAGGAAGTGGAACACGCCAAAGAGGAAGGGATTGTCTTCCACCTGCTGAACAATCCCACCAAGATTCTTGGGGACGACAAGGGCAACGTGACGGGTATGGAATGCATCCGCATGGAGCTGGGCGAACCGGACGCTTCCGGCCGCCGCCGTCCTGTAGAGATTGCAGGGTCGGAATTCACCCTGGATGTAGACTGCGTGATCATGTCCATCGGCACTTCCCCCAACCCACTGATCAAATCCACCACAGAAGGATTGGACACCCAAAAATGGGGTGGAATTATTGTGGAAGAGTCCACAGGCCTTACCAGCCGTCAAGGTGTTTACGCCGGTGGCGACGCCGTCACGGGAGCTGCTACGGTGATTTTGGCCATGGGCGCTGGCAAAACTGCTGCCCACGCCATTGACGAGTACATTCAAAACAAGGGGTAATTTTTTACATAGAAAAAGTTCCGGAGAACCATTCTCCGGAACTTTTTTCGTGTCTCTTCCCTTTTCTAGATTCATACCAACGCGAACCGCTCCACCGCTTTGGCCAATCCGTCTTCCCGGTGGGAAACGGTCACATACTTGGCGGCCTTTTTCGCTTCAGGAGAGCCATCGCCCATGGCAACGGATACCCCGGCATATTCCAGCATAGTCAGGTCGTTACCATTGTCCCCCAAGGCCATGACCTCTTCCCTGGGGATCCCCAAACGCTGGGCCAGCTCCCTTAAAGCATTGCCTTTATCCGCCCCCTGAACATTGATCTCGATATTGTCGGGAATGGACGATGTAAGCCGCAAGCCCCCCAATGCCTCAACCCGCTGCCAAACTTCCTGACGCAGCTGGGGAGTAGCCAAATAAGGCAGATTGATTTTCTCAGGACACAAATCCGTTTGAGCAAGCATATCCCCCAAGCTGTCCACGAACTTGTAATCTTTTGTGAGAAAATGGAGTTTCTCCTGAGGAAACCCATAATGGGAAACAGCCCGTTCTGGATCGCCCTTCCGGGTAATGGCCCGGCCGCCGCTATAATATTCCTCGAACAAATCATATTGGTCCAATACCTTTTGAACTTCCCGGGCCTTCTCGTTGGGAATCAAACACTGCCAGATATTCTCAGACTCTTTCAAGTCGTATACTCCTGCTCCATTGGCTGTGATCACATACCGCACCCCCGGCAAACTTGTGATTTCCTCAGGAAGGAAATCCTTCATTCTGCCAGAGGCAGGCACCAGAACGATTCCCCGCCGGGCAGCTTCTTCCAGCGCTTGCCGGTTTCCCGGGGATAAATATTTGTGTTCCGTCAAAGCGGTGCCGTCTAAATCAAAGGCCACAAGCGCAATTGTCATGGTCAAACCCCTTTTCCATTTCTCGTTTCCGGCTTCATTATAGCACAGCCTACTCTCTCCCGCAAAGAAAACCGCCCTGAAATGGAAAAAGCGGCCTGAAGTGTTCCCCTCAGACCGCTTTCACCTATTTTACTTGTTCTGGAAAGTACGGCATTCGGTGCCGCTCTTAGAGGAAACATCGCCGCAGCAGCTTCCCACGCAAACGTTCTGGGCCTGGCAGCGGTTATGGGTGTTATGAGCGCAGCCCTTTACCCGGCACTGAATCTCTGTGTCTACAGAGGGATTCTGACCCATGGCGTTCTGGCCACAGCCAGGCCGGCGCTCCTCATAGGAAGCACAGCAAGTCTGGCTGCTTTCCTGGGCGGAAGGACCGTCCACCTCAATGCCCGCCAAACAGCACTGATTGTTCTGAAAATGCTGGCAACTGGTTACCTGACATTCCAAACGGTTCATAGAAGGCACCTCATTTTCGGGAAAATTTGCGAAACCTTCAACGCTTCGCAAAAGTTATTCTCTCCCGGTTTGTCTTATTTATCCCGATTTTTTCGGAAATCATGGACTTTTTCAACCATTCTTTTTATAATAAATGCAAAATCCAATTTGGGAAGGAGTTTCAACCATGGATCTGGAACGATTTGAGGAAAGTGCCAAAGCGCTGGGCGTATTGGGCATCAAAATTACCCAGCAAGGCAAAACCATTGCCTACAAAACCTGGGACGAGGAATGCCGCCGGAATGTTTATTCCGCCAGTAAAAGCGTCACATCTTGCGCAGTGGGATTTGCCGTGCAGGAAGGGCTCGTTTCCCTGTCTGAACGCCTTGTGGACGCTTTTCACAACGATTTGCCGGAAACTGTCAGCGAAAATTTGGAACAAGCCACCGTGCGGGATCTGTTGACCATGTGCCTGGGCCAGGAAAAGGGCAGCCTGATGGGTGGCCAGCGCCCCTTCTACGATGAGAAAAACTGGGTAAAGCTTTCCCTGTCTCTTCCCTTCACCCAACAGCCTAACACCCGGTTTGTCTACAACAACGTAGGACCTTATCTGGCGGGAGTACTGGTCCAGCGCCGGGCAGGTTGCGATCTTCCCTCTTACCTGACGCCCCGGCTTTTCAGCCACTTGGGGATCACCCACCCCACCTGGGAAATAGATCCCAAGGGCTACACCTTTGGAGCAGGGGGACTCTTTTTCACTTTATCCGAACTTCACACCTTCGGCCTGTTTTACTTGAGAAACGGTCTCTGGGACGGAAAACAGCTGCTGTCTTCGGACTGGATCCGGGAAAGCACTTCCAAACAGGTGGACAATGGCGCCTATGGATACGGCTACCTGTTTTGGGGCGGAGAACAGGGAACTTTCCGGGCAGACGGCAAATACGGGCAATTGTCCATTCTCTGCCGGGACAAAGACAGCGTAATCTCCGTGGTGGCCGAATGCCGGGATACGGAAACTTTAAACCGCGCTATTTTCGATCAACTATACCCCCAGCTGTAACGCCACACGTAAAAGGTCCGGAAGCCATGCTCCCGGACCTTTTCCCTTTAATGATGTTCCGAGCTCCACTGGAGAAAAGCCCCTGTAGACGCATCGATCTCAAACTCGTACTCCACGCCATTGTACCAGGCTTCCCCTTCGTAAATCTGGCGGCCATCATCCCAATCCTCATGGATCTGCACATCGCCAGATGCAATTCCCGAGATCCGGTCCACCACCAGCTGGCGGGCTTGATCCAAGGTCACAGGCGTACCGCTCTGGGAAGACACAGCCCAACCTTCAATATCGGAGTCATAGCTCACAATGTCCCCCGTATTCCGGTCGATCTCATAGTCGTATTCTGTGGTTCCAGCGTAAAATTCCACCTCATAGAGGTTTCTGCCATGGTCGCGGTCCTGCTCTACCCGATGGAAGGTCACGTCGCCTTCTGCCACGCCTGCATGCTCCAAGGCAATGGATTTTGCCTGGTCTTCCGTGATTCCCGAAGTGGCTGTAGCCTGACCAGAGGAACTCTCAGAGGCCTGCGCCGCGCTGGTTCCCGTTTGGCCGCTGGTCTTGGCGCTGCCCTGTGGCTTCCAGCCTTCAATGTCAGCGTCGTAGCTTACGATCTCCCCCGTATCCCGGTCGATCTCATAGTCGTACTCCGTGGTTCCACTGTAAAACTCCACCTCATACACATTCCGGCCATTATCCCGATCCTGCTCTACCCGATAGAAGGTAGCGTCACTTTCCGCAACACCTGCATGCTCCAGGGCAATGGCTTTGGCTTGATCCTCGGTGACCCCTGAAGCGGGTGTGGCCTGACTGGAAGAGTTCCCCGAAGCCTGTGCGGAACCGTTGGCGGACTCATAAGAGAAATCCAGCACTTTTCCAGACCGGCTTTGGATTTCGTACTCATAACTCCGATCCGCTGTGCGGAAACTCACATCGTACACACCGTCGTCCCGGCTGACCTGCAAAGCGAGGGTATCCCCTTCTTCAACGCCAGCATGCTTCAAGGCAATGGACTGGGCCTGCTGCTGGGTGATCCCGCCAGAACCGGCAAGGTTGACTCCTATGACGGTCCCCACTGCTACAACTACTACGGCAGCCGCCGTTACTGGAACGGCCACCCGTGCTTTCTTGTTTTGCCAGAATTTCCAATTCATAAAAACCTTCCTCTCTATGACTCGCTTGTATCGCGGTTGATTGTTTCTTGATTGTGTCTTCAGTATAGTTTCGGAAAATTAAAGGTGGATTAAAAGAAAAAATAAAAATAAAATTTATTTTTCAAGGAATCAAATGACGTTTTCCAAAATTTCTTGCCTTTCGACAGGGGAATGTGCTATAATAATGAAACTTAACGGTAAACGCTTTGAAAAGGGGGAATAATCGTGGCAGGTAAAGCCAATACAAAAACTATTGCGCAAAACAAAAAAGCTTTCCACGATTATTTCGTAGAGGAAAGCTTTGAAGCTGGCATCGAGCTTGTGGGCACCGAAGTGAAATCCCTGCGGCAGGGCCGGGCGAATTTGAAAGACGCCTGGTGTTCCGTCGTAAACGGGGAAATGCTTTTAAACGGCTGCCACATTAGCCCCTATGATTTTGGCAATATTTTTAACCGGGATCCTATGCGGGTAAGGCGGCTTTTGATGCACAAGAAGGAGATCCTGCGGCTTTATGGCATTGTAAAGCAGCAAGGGTATTCTTTAATTCCCTTATCCCTGTATTTCAAAGATTCCAAAGTGAAAGTCCAAGTAGGTTTATGCCGCGGCAAAAAGCTCTATGACAAGCGGGCTGACATGGCGGAAAAAGCCGCCAAGCGCGACATTGAGCGTACACTCAAGGAACGGAACCGTTAGTTTATCTGGGGATGTAAAGGTTTCGACGGGGAAGGAAAGCCCTGGTAAGCGAGCAGCGGTGC
>DXXH01000106.1 GCA_019416395.1 Clostridiales bacterium | reverse complement strand
GCCGGGATCACGCAGTATTGATGCGCCGTGACGAAGGGTGGTTTATCTGTGACACAGGCTCCAAATCGGGGGTGCAGGTAAACGGCCGGAAGATCGAGGACAAAAAACTGGTGAATATTGGGGACCGGATCACCATGGGGGGCATTACCCTGACCCTGTGGAATACCGACGCCCAGCCCGGGGAACGCCGCCGGAGTTTTACCGGGTTTTCCCGGGAAGCGGCTTCCCCCTTAAAGCTGATGATGGTCACCAGCTTTACCTTGCTGCTCATAGCAGTTCAGGGCTTTTTCATGAATGGGGAAATCCACCCCGAGCAGCTGATTCCCTTCGCCGCGGTGCTGGTGATGGGCTGGGGACTGTATATTTTCTCCCTGGGAGTGCTCCACCGGGTGAGTTTTGAAATTGAGACCGTGGCGATTATGCTTTCGGGTATCGGGATCCAGCTGCTGGCCGCCTTTAACATTGACGGGATCACCACCCAGATGGCGGCGATGCTCATGGGCATTTTCCTGTTCTGTTTTCTGATCTGGTTCATGAACGACATGGACCGGGTGGCCAAATGCCGCTTGTGGATCGGTATTGGAGCATTGGGATTGTTGGCTTTGACCCTGCTTGTGGGCACCAATGTGGGCGGTTCGACCAACTGGATCCGCCTGGGGCCCATGAGCGTGCAGCCCTCGGAGTTTGTGAAGATCGCCTTCATTTTTGTGGGTACTTCCACGCTAGATAGGTTGCAGACCAAAAAGAATATCGGCGAATTTCTGATCTTTACCGGTGCGTGCATTGGACTTTTGGCGTTGATGCCCGACTTCGGCATGGCCCTGATCCTGTTCGCCACCTTCCTTATCATCGCTTTTATGCGTTCCGGCAGTATCCGGACCATTGCCCTAGTGTTGGCGGGCGCTGTGTTGGCGGGTCTGCTGGTGCTCAGCATCAAGCCCTATATCCTGGAACGGTTCGCAGGCTGGGGGCATATTTGGGAAGACGTAAACGGCGTGGGCTACCAACAGACACGTACGCTGACGTACTTGGCCAGCGGCGGATTTTTTGGCCTGGGCCTGGGATCCAACTATTTGGGAAGTGTTCCCGCCGCCGACAGCGACCTGGTGTTTGGCCTGCTGTGTGAGGAGCAGGGCCTGCTGATGGGATTGGCGGTCTTGTTGGCCTTTGTATTGTTTATTTTCTATGCCCGCAGCGACGTAACACGCAGCCGGTCCACCTTTTTCTCCATTGCTGCCTGCGCTGCCGCTGGAATGCTGTTGTTCCAGGCAGCCCTCAACGTTTACGGCGCCACGGACGTGCTGCCGCTTACCGGCGTGACTTTGCCCTTTATCAGTTCCGGCGGTTCCAGCTTGTTGTCTGTGTGGGGCATGATGGCGTTCCTCAAGGCTTCGGACGAGCGGACCTACGCGGCCCGACGGGCTTCCCGGAAGAGTGGGGGAGAAGGGTATTCCCAGCCTGCCCCGGGACGCAGAACCGCTCCGCCGCCCCAGGGGCCAGGGAGACAAGCTCCTTCCCGGGGAAGAGCTCAGTATCCTTCCCGAAGCGGGAGCGGACGTCACGCGCGAAAGGAGGCATGACCTATGCGCACTACAGGATTTCGTTCCATGGTTCTCTACATTCTGTTGGCCGCCTTTTTAGGTGGCCTGGGATATTTGCTGGTGAATTTCGTGCTGAACGGCAGCAAGTGGGCCATGCAGCCCTATAACGGCCATATCAATTCCGAACATTCCACAGTGAAACTGGGGGATATCACCGACCGTGACGGCAACTTGCTGGCCACTACAGAAGACGGCGCCCGCATTTACAGCGGAGATGAGACCGTTCGCCGGGCCTTGCTGCATACGGTGGGGGACCCCTACGGCTATATCGGCACCAGTGTTCAATCCACCATGCGTGGGAAACTTTCCGGGTACAACATCATCACCGGATTAAATGACACGATTTTCAACCGCATCGGCAGCGACATTTCCCTGACCGTGGACCAAAATGCCTGCGCCGCAGCTTATAACGCTTTGGGCGGCAAAAATGGGGCGGTGATCGTTTACAACTATAAAACCGGCGAGGTTCTTTGCAAGGTGAGCGCTCCCACCTTTGATCCTCAAAATGTGCCGGAAGACCTGGAAACCAACGAGGAGTACAAGGGCGCGTATCTGGACAATACCCTGTCCGGTTCGTTTACCCCTGGATCGATTTTTAAGATCGTCACCGCGGCGGCGGCTATGGAACGCTGGCCTGACAGCTGGGAGACCATCACCTATGACTGTCAGGGTGCGGTGGAACTGGCGGGCAGCGATGTTACCTGTCTGCATGGAAACGCCCATGGCACCCAGGATATGGCCACCGCCTTGGGAAATTCCTGCAACGTGTATTTTGCCCAGCTGGCAAACGACCTGGGGGCGGAAGCCCTTCAGGCCAAAGCTGAGGAAATGGGATTTAACCTTTCATTCAGCTTTGAGGGCAACTCCATTTCCCAGAGTACCATTGAGGTGAAAGACACCAACGCCAATCAGCTGGGGTGGGCTGGCGTTGGCCAGTATACAGTCCTTGTGAACCCCTATCACATGATGGTGCTGATGGGTGCCATCGCCAATGGCGGGGAATACGTACAGCCCCGGCTTACCCAGGGAGTGGATCTGCTGGGGGATCTGACCGGAGGGGACAGGACATTGGTGACCAGCCAAGAAGCGTCCCAGCTGAAAGAGTTGCTTCGGAATAACGTGGCCAATTATTATGGGGACTACCTGTTCCCCACAGGGATGAACGTGTGCGCCAAGACCGGCACCGGTGAGGTAGGGGACGAACAGGGCCCCAACTGCTGGATGGTGGGATTTTGCGATTCCTCGGAATATCCCTACGCCTTCGCTGTTCTGGTGGAAGATGGCACGGGCGGTATTGAAAGCGCCGGCAGCGTGGCCAGCGCAGTGCTTTCCGCCCTTGCATAAAGGAAAAGCGGCCAACAGTTTTTGTGGGCGGTGTCCGTCCCAGTGAAATGCCAAAAATGCCCTGCCTGAAAGGATCTCAGGCAGGGCATTTTTATATGGGAA
The DNA here is from genome assembly GCA_019416395.1 of Clostridiales bacterium. GTDB lineage: Bacteria > Bacillota > Clostridia > Oscillospirales > Acutalibacteraceae > Acutalibacter. The sequence continues at coordinate 4,325 of DXXH01000106.1, read as the reverse complement.
AGAGGGCTGATTCTAACCGGTAATTTACAGAGGCAGGACAACCAGCAGGTATCCGCCCAGTGCCCAGCTGAACAGGTTGGCCACAGCGGCGTACAGGACGGCCCGGAGTTTGGTGCGTTCCCGGAGAAGCTTGGAAAAGGCGATCATTTCCACCACCAGCACCAGGATCTCCATGGGAGTGTACAAGAAGAATCCCATCCAGATGCTCCAGGACAGGGTGGCCGCCGGGGACAAGAACAGAATGACCAGGTTTACCCCCAACTGGGTTACCAGGTTGACCAGGAGAAATACCAGCCAGCTGCGTTTTTCCCGGTAACCGAACAGGAGGAAGATCAGCCCTTCCAAAAGCAAGGTAAGCGCCACCCGCAGGAAAACCAGCAGCGATGCCCGCCACCAGGGTTGGCCCACGGTTAAAGTGCGGGAAGAAAGGTTTAGCGTCAGCAGGTTGTTGTATTGGGAAAAGTCTGTGGGGTCGATGGGCAGAGAGAAGGTTTCCCCACCAGTGTCTACCACCAGTTGGGCGCCGGTCAGGCCTTCCGGACCATAGTCCCAGAAAGACGGGCCGACGCTATAGTTAAAGCAAACATTGTAATAGTTGAAACGGTAGTACACTTCCCAGGCCTTTGTCTCCCGTTTCAGTGTCAAGGGTCTTATAGGCAAACGGTTGTCAAATTCCACTGTGAGGGTCAGGTCTTCCGGCGGGTTTTGTACCACCACGGTAAAACAGGGTGGTTCTGCCGAATTGGCGGAGACGGAAACGGGCAGAAGCAGGCACACCAGCAGGGCCAGGATCAGGGCAAGAACTTTCTTTTTCATCAGGGATCTCCCCTTCCCAAGAACGAAAAAAGTTTGCGTTTTTCCCAAAAATAGTATACCATAGAAAACAGAATTTGTCCCGTGACAGTGTTGTAATAACGGGTGACAATCTTGCAACGATTGGAGGAGCAATCTATGAAACTGGAAAAATTATCCCCTGCTTTTCAAGGCTATCTGTGGGGAGGTACCAAACTGCGGGACGTGTACGGCAAGCAGTGCGATTTAGACAAGGTGGCCGAGAGCTGGGAGCTTTCCACCCACTCTGCCGGGGAAAGCCGGATTGACGGCGGGGAGTATGACGGCCTGACCTTAAACCAATACTTTGAGAAGGTTGGAAAAGCCGCCCTGGGAACCAACGTCAGCACTTTTAAACGGTTCCCTGTGCTGATCAAGCTGATCGACGCCAAGGATCCCTTGTCCATCCAGGTGCACCCCAGCGACGAATACGCCTTGCGGGTGGAGCACGAGTACGGCAAAACAGAGATGTGGTATGTTCTGGACTGTGATCCGGGAGCGTTCCTCTATTTTGGAGTGAACCGTCCGGTGACAAAGGAAGAGTTCCGCCAGAGGATCGAGAATAACACTGTGCTGGAAGTGTTAAATAAGGTAGAGGTTCACCCGGGAGATGTATTTTTCATTCAGTCCGGAACCATTCACGCCATTGGAGCTGGGATCCTGATCTGCGAGATCCAGCAAAACTCCAACTGCACCTATCGCGTTTACGACTACGACCGCCGGGGCGCAGACGGAAAGCCCCGGGAGCTGCATGTGGAAAAGGCCTTGGACGTGTGCAATCTTCAGCCCTCGGATACCTCTTCCCATGTGGGAGCCCTGGAAAAAGTGCCCGGAGGCACGGCGCAGCAGTTGGGCGCCTGCAAGTATTTCGCCACGGAACGGCTCCAGGTGGAGGATACCATGGAGTTGGACGTGGGGACAGACTCGTTTGTGTCCTTGATTGTGGCGGAAGGCACCGGCACCATCACCGGTCAGGAAAACAGCCTGTCCTTCCGGCCCGGTGAAAGCCTGTTCCTGCCTGCCGGTGCAGGGAAGGTTCGGATTTCCGGTCCCTGCGCTCTGGTGAAGACCACAGTGCCTGGAGAATCCGCACAGGGATAAACCGGGCTGGGAGAATCCGGAATTGCGCAAGGAGGGCAAGGAATGAAAATTATTTTGATGGGGGAGCCCATGGGGCTATTTATGGCCAATGAAACGGGCGCTCTCAGCGAGGTGAACAGCTTCAGCGTGTCCATCGCCGGAGCGGAATACAATGTGGCGGTGGGACTGGCCCGGCTGGGGCATACCCCGGCCTATTGCACACGGGTTGGGTTCGATCCCTTGGGGGAGCGGATCCTTCGGGGCATGCGGGAAAACCGGATTGCCACCGACTTGGTCATGCAGACCGAAACAGCGGTGACCGGCTTCATGATGAAAAGCTCCACCAGTCAGGGAGATCCGGACATCGCCTACTACCGGAAAGGCTCGGCGGCGTCCCAAATCACCACCCATGATATTGACGCTCTGGATTTATACGGCTGTGAGCGCCTGCACGTGACGGGGATTTTTCCCGCTGTGTCGGACAGCGCTTTGGCGGCTACAAAACGGCTGATCAGCCGGGCAAAGGCCTTGGAGCTTCCCATTTCCTTTGACCCAAATCTCCGGCCCCAGCTTTGGGAAAGCGAGAAAAAGATGGTGGCCACGCTGAACGCTTTGGCGGAGGGGGTGGAAACTGTGCTTCCCGGCATAGGGGAAGGCCAACGGCTTACCGGCCAAAGCACGCCCGAAGGCGTGGCGGAGTTCTACCACCATTTGGGCGTGAAAAACGTGGTGGTGAAACTGGGGAAAGAAGGGGCCTACTTCTCTGAAAAAGGCGGGAAAACAGGATTCTCTCCCGCCTTCCCGGTCCGGAAAATCGTGGATACCGTGGGCGCTGGAGACGGATTCGCCGCCGGGGTAATCAGCGCTCTGGCGGAAGGGGAATCTTTGGAAGAAGCTACCTTCCGTGGAAATGTGATGGGGGCGATTCAAATCACCCACCGCAGCGATAACGAAGGACTTCCCACCCGGGAAGAGCTTTCCAAAATCATTTTGGCGGGTACCGCCTGAAAGGAATGAGCTTATGGAGTGGAAGGAACTGCTTTCCCATGTGGATCACACCCTGTTGAAACCGGAAGCAGGCTGGGAAGAAATACGGACGATTGTAGATCAGGGCGCGAAGTACCAATGCGCCTCGGTGTGTATTCCCCCCGCTTACGTGAAACGGGCCGCGGAATACGCCCAGGGACGGGTCAGAATCTGCACGGTCATCGGGTTTCCTAATGGCTACAACACCACCCAAGTAAAATGCTGGGAAACCACCGACGCGGTGAAAAACGGCGCAGAGGAAATTGATATGGTGGTGAACCTGGGCTGGATAAAGGACGGTTTGTATGACCAGGTCCTGGAAGAAATCCGGGAAGTGAAAAACGCCTGCCAGGGCAAGACGCTGAAAGTGATTGTGGAAACTTGCCTGTTGACTCAAGAGGAAAAAATCCGGTTGTGCCAAGTGGTGTCCCAATCGGGAGCGGACTACATCAAAACTTCCACCGGTTTTTCTACTGGCGGAGCCACTTTTGAGGACGTTGCCCTGCTCCGGGAACACAGCGCGCCCCACGTGAAGGTGAAAGCGGCAGGGGGCATTTCCAGCAAAGAGGACGGGGAGAAATTCCTCGCTTTGGGGGCTGACCGGCTGGGCACCAGCCGGCTGGTGAAGCTGGCGGAGCAGGAGGGCCTGTAATGGAACAAAAAGAAGCGTTGCGTCTGGCCTTGGTCCAACGGGCGAAAGAAGCCCGGAAAAACGCCTATACGCCTTATTCCGGATTTGCTGTAGGAGCTGCCTTGCTGTGTAAAGACGGTTCCGTGTACGCTGGGTGCAATATTGAAAACGCCGGTTTTACCGCCACTTGCTGCGCGGAACGTACCGCCTTTTTCCGGGCGGTCAACGATGGGAAGCGGCAATTTTCGGCCATTGCCATCGCCGGCGGGAAAGCAGATGAGGAGCCCAGCCAATTTTGTGCCCCCTGCGGCGTGTGCCGGCAGGTGATGGCTGAATTTTGCGGGCCGGACTTTGAAATCCTATTGACAGACGGCAGTGCTGTGCAAGTATCCACTTTGGGAGAGCTGTTGCCTCAAGCCTTTGGACCCGGGGACTTGGAACGGTGACCCCGCAGGACGAGTCACGCCATAGGGCGATGGCTGAGAGCCGCGCCTGTATTGGACGTAAATGCGTGGCCACGGCGGCATGCGAGACCAAAGGCGGATAAAAGCTTTTGGTCAACCTTTTTTCAAAAAGGTTGGGGTTGGTAGGGCGGAGGACTACGACCTTATCCCGGCGCAGCCGGAAAAAGAAAAGCAGCGGGAGAGACACATCAGCCCAAAGGGTTGTAGCCCCGTGGAAGCGGACTGCCCACTCACATGTTGAAAGATTAACTATTAAAAGTCAACCCCAAAAATGAATGGTGGTGGTGAAAAGA
>DXXH01000105.1 GCA_019416395.1 Clostridiales bacterium | reverse complement strand
TCCGCGCTGGACAATTTCATGGCCTGCTGGGCGTAGGAAAATTCCGGATGGCAGGTGACGATCAGCGCTTCTACCGGCAGTTTTTTCTCCCGGATCCATCTCAGCAGATCCAGCCCGGAGCCCTGGGGCATTTCGATATCGCATAGAATGATGTCCACAGCATGGTTGGTAAGGATCTCCTGGGCGGCTTCCATGGAAAAAGCCACGGAGATGTTTTGAAAGACAAATTCGGTTTTGGAGAGCAGTGTGAGTATGTATTCCGTTTCCAGTACTTCGTCGTCCACAATCAGCAGATTCAGTTCTTCATCACGGCTCATATAGGTTTTCCTCCCATGGAATAACGATGGACACACGGCAGCCTCCCCAAGGGGAATTGTTGGAAAGCGTAAGCTGGGCCTTGTCATTAAAAGCGTACCGCAGACGCTGCCGGGCATTGATGACTCCGATGCACTTGCGCCCTTCTGGGGAGTATAATTCGGTGGCGTTTTCCTTGCGCAAGGCTTCCAGCATCTCCGGGGGAAGGCCCTTGCCGTTGTCATCGATCAAGATCCGGCATGTGTTTCCCAATTTTTCCACCTGAATGGACAAACGGGATTCCCCATAGATAGAGAGGGCATATTTTACGCTGTTTTCCACAAAGGTCAAAAGCAGCAAAGGGGGGATTTTCAAAGTTTGGGCGGCGGGATCCACGGTGCAGCTGTATTGAAATCCCGCAGGGTACCGCATGGTTTGAATGTAGAGATAATCGTCGATGTGGTTGAGTTCATCTTGTAGGGGAACCAGGGAAGTGTCTGTCCGAAGCAGGTAACGGAAATACCGGACCAAACGCTGGGAAAGTTCGGATACCGCTTCCACATCCCCCATTTCGGCAAGGATATGGATTTGGTTTAGACAGTTCAAATAGAAGTGGGGTTTCACCTGGATCTGCAAAAAATCAAATTCCGTTTTTTGCCGCAGGAGTTTTTCCTCGTATATATCGCTTTTCAGCAATTTGATTCGCTGGGTCATGGTGTTGAACGTGTCTTTGATGCCTTCCATTTCCAAAAACTCATAATGGGCTTCCAGTTTTGTCTCGAAATTGCCTTTTTGCAGCAGCCGCATGCCTTGATCCAGATCGTGAAGGGGCTGGGTGATTTTCCGGCTGACTCGTTGAAACCAGAAGGGGAGCAGGGCGATCATAAGCAAGGAGCACACCACAACTGCTGCGATGTAAGACGCCTGGGAAAAAAGGAAAAAGGCGTTGCGGATCTCTAAACGCAGCGTAAAACTACCGCTGGGGCCCTGGACGGAAATCCAGGCATTTTTTAAGGAGCCGGGATCCTGCTGGGAAAACCCCTTTCCATTTAACTTGTAAAGACCGCTGGCGGTTTCCAGATACAGGCGGTAATCCTCTAAAAAATGGGGCTGGTCTTGGAAGATGTCGCTGAGCAAAGCGTCAACCTTTATGGCGCCTCCCAGCCAAAGGCCGTAAATCTGTAGGAAATATACCATGTAATAGGTTCCGCCGATCTCCTTGGTGTACCAGTGGGGCGATTCTTCGCTGATGGTGCCTTGCAAGTATTCTCGGAAAAAATTCCCCGCGTTTTCTTTTTCCGTGTAGGAAAGGTCAGGAGCGCCTATAAGAAAATGATCCATTGCGGGAGAGTACAAAAACAGGAAATCCTGGGCGAGGCTGGATAGAGCGTAGCTGTAAAGCTGATTGTAAAGTTCCTGCCGGGAAAGGTAGGTTTCCATTTCCCCAAACCGGTGGCGCAGAACCAACAGATCGTAGTAATTGTCGCCGCCGATCCGCAAAAGTGTGTTTGCCACCGTGTTCAGCTGGTCGTCGATGTCGTAAGCCTGAAGCCGCAGGGTGTTCTCCTGGCTTTCCCGTACCCGGGCGGTAGAGGTCACAAACGCCACCCCGTTCAGGAGAAGCAACAGGAGAATATAAGGCGCCAGGATCAAGGAGATCCAGCGAACCATGCCGTCCCGGACCGTTTTTTTCTTTGGGAATCCGGAGCGGATCCCCCTTTTGTGAATGGCGGTGTTTTGTCCCATAGTTTCCCCCTAATCCAAGTCCGCTGTTTTTGAAATCCGCAAAGGCAGAAACGCAGAACAGCAAGGGCGCCTGAAAAGTGCCCTTGCTATTCTGTTCTTAGGAGATTACCCAACGATTATGGTATCAGTTGAAGTCGATGGCTTTTTTCTGAGCGGAAGAACGGTAGATGGCGTCCAGAATCTCTGTGACAACGATGGCCTGTTCCGGTTTAACAACCAGCTCGTTTTTGTTCAGAATGGCCCCCAGCCAGGCTTCCGATTCCCGGTCAGCGGCAACGCCAAACCCGCTGAGCAGGTCTGTGCCGGGACGGTAGGTGTCTGTGTTGGGGAGGATCATGGTCTGCTTGTTTTGGATCACCGTGTTGATGCGCAGGCCGTCGTTCATGTCGGAGCCAGCCTTGGTGCCGCAAAGGGTGATTTTCGCCTGGCGGCTGTCGTCGATATTCAGTGCCCAGGAAGACTGGAGAAAAATAGATGCGCCGTTTTCCATGACCACATAGCCGAAAGCGGAATCTTCCACGTCGTAGGTGGTGTTGTCCCAGCTTCCGCCGCCGTTGCCCTGTTCGTCCGGATTCAGCAGCCGGCCCAGCTTCTCGTAGGAAGCGCCCAAAACGGTGCGGGGTTTGTAGTTGTCCATGCACCAAAGGGCCAGGTCCAGGGAGTGGGTCCCGATATCGATCAAGGGACCGCCGCCCTGCTTGGATTTATCGGTAAACACGCCCCAGGTGGGAACGCCTCTGCGGCGCAGGGCATACGCTTTGGCAAAGTAGATTTCTCCCAAGCCGTTTTCTTCGCAGTATTTTTTCAAAAACAGGCTGTCGTCCCGGAAGCGGTTTTGGTAGCCGATGGTCAGCAGCTTTCCGCTTTTGTGGTAGGCGTCCAGCATTCTGTGGGCGTCGGCAGGGGTGGCGGCCATGGGCTTTTCGCACATGACGTGCTTGCCGACTTCCAATGCCGCGCAAGTGATCTCACAATGGGAGACGTTGGGGGTGAGCACATGGACTTCGTCAATGGAATCCTCATTGAGCAGATCATGGTAATCGGTAAACACCTGAGCGCCGGGAACACCATATTCCTGAGCGGCTTTTTCGGCCCGTTCCGGAATGATATCGCAGAAGGCCACCAGGTCGCACAGGTTGGAAAGCTTGGCCAAAGCGGGGAAATGCTTGCCGTTGGCGATTCCGCCGCATCCCACGATTCCGATTTGGATCTTGCCGTTTTTCATGTTAGGACAACTCCTTTGTAAAGAAATATTTTATCGGGTTTTTCGCGATAGTTCAACTTAAAATAAAGTGTATTTACTTCCAAATTTTGTAAAAAATTCACTTTCCTTTTATCCGGTTGTTCTGTCCCAGAAGCAGTGCCAGAAACGCCAGGAAATTAACCGCTCCCAGGAAGAGGAAAATTTCCTCGTACCCGCCAAACAGGTCGAAGGCTCCCCCTGCCATAAGGATTCCCACGGAGATTCCCGCTGTTTGAGCGGCCATACACAGACTTAAAGCCTGGCTGGATTTTTCGTGGAAGAGCCAGTTGGTGAGAATGGGAAGTACCAGGGAAAGGGGCAGGCTGCCGAATCCGAAAAATACTTCCGTGGGCAAAAAGACCTGGGGGAAAAATACAAGGGCTACTGCGGCCAGGACAAATCCCCCATGGCTGCAGGCCAATACGGGAAGAGGGCCAAATCTGTCGGAAACCGCTCCCAAAATGACCTTGGCAATCAGACTTACCAGACAGATTGCCCCCAGAACCTGGGATGCTTTCTGAGAGGAGATCCCCTGTTCGGCAAGGTGGGCGGCAATGGATAAATAGGTGGGCTGAATGGAGAATCCGGCCAAAAATCCGTACACTAAAGCCCAGGATATGCCGGGGATCCGGAGCGAGGACAGCAGGGAAATCCGTGGTTCCTTTTCGACGGGGGGCTTGTTTTGGGGATTTGTCTGCAGGAAGGCCAGGCAAAGTACAGCGGTAAAGGTTACCAGCCCGGCAGAGACGAGAAACGCGTTCCGCCAGCCGAACTGTTCCATGACGATCCCTACCCCGGGGATCAGTACTGCGCCGCCGATTCCGCTGCCCGCCAGGACAATTCCCAGCATTGTCCCGGCCCGCTGGGGGAACCAGCTGGTCACCACGGTGGTGATGGGTACGGCTCCCAGAAACACCAGGCCGATCCCCAACAGAGATGCACTGACGCACAGCACGCCCACATTGCTTGCTTGGGAATAGAGCAAAAATGCAGCGGCCTCAGCGCCGAACCCCAAGAGGAAGATCCCGCGCAAGGGGATTCTCCGCAGCAGCAGGGGAAAGGAAAAATAAACGGCCATGTTTACCAGGTAGATCAGGGCAGTGCTGACGGAATACGCTGTTCGGGAAATTTCCAGGTCCTGGCAGATGGGAGCGGTGTACAGGCTGTTTGTACCTGCTCCGATCCCCACCGCTGTCAGCTCACACAGAAAACAGGCGGCTACTGCCAGCAAGCCCTTTTTCCCAAAGCGGCTTAAGAGCTCTTTGCTCAAAATTCAATCCCCCGGTACTTTTGGAAGTTCTCAAAGCTGCGGCGCACGCTGTCCAACTGGGGAATGGTGGCGTGATCCTGTTCCAGCAGGATATACTCCGCGCCGGTGGTTTCCAAGGCCGCGTCAATAATCCCCTGAATATCCATGATGCCATCGCCGATTTCCGTAAAATCTTTTTGATACTCCACTTCCTGGGTTACCCGGCGGAAGTCTTCCTGGGTCACGCCTTGGCCGTCCCCTTCGCCTACAAGCTTCAGCAGGTTTATGTGTTCTTCCCGGCCCTTTGTGTAATCCTTCTGATGCAGCGCTTTGCAGCGTTGTCCCATGGATTTCATAACCTCAATGGGATCCGCTCCGCCCCGCATGGCCCAGTAGGTGTCCAGCTCAAATCCAACATAATCGGGGTCCGTGTTTTCCAAAACCAGTTCCACAACCGTCTTGCCGTCAAAACGCTGGAATTCGTGGAAATGATTGTGGAACAGAAAATAAAGACCAGCCTGGTGGCACTTTTTTCCCCACTGATTGATCTTTTCGCAGCAGTGCATGACGTCGTCCCGGGTGCGGTACCAGACCGCGGGAAGTACCAGGCCCTTGGCTCCAATCTCCACGTGATAGGCGATCAGGTTGTCGATGTTGTCGTCGCTGAGGGGCGCTACCGTATTGGTGACCACTTCCAGGTGGCACTCTTCCAGCAGCTTTTTGAAATCGGGGGCGGACATGCCGAACCCGGTGCCAAAATCCACTTTGGCGTTGTGGTTGCTCAGTTCAATGCGGCTGTAACCGATATCGGCCAGGGTGCGGATGGTGTTTTCCACGCTTTTGGCCATTTCATCACGGACAGAAAACAACTGGATTCCTAATTTCAATGCCATCTTGATACAACTCCTTATAGTGTGATAGGCGGCGTTTAGACGGGGGAGAGGATTAGCCCTTAACGGCCCCCAGGGTAATGCCTTTGACAAAGCTGTTTTGTACGAAGGGATAGACGATGAGTACGGGCAGCAGGCCCACAATGGAAATGGCCATACGCACAGATGTGGAAGGGATCTTGGCCATGGCTTCACCGGCGTTGCCCATGGTGTTGGCGTTGTTGCTCAGGTACTGGATATCCTGAAGCATGCGGTTCAATAGGGCTTGAATGGTGTAGAGCTCGGTGTGGGTGGTAATGTAAATAAATCCGTTGTACCAGTCATTCCAGTAGTTGATGCCGGTCAGCATGAGGACGGTGGCGATGATGGGTTTGGACATGGGGGCCACCACTTGGATCAGGATCCGGTATTCGCCAGCGCCGTCCACTTTGGCAGCTTCCAAAACCTCTTTGGGAATGCTGGTGGAAAAGAAGCTTTTCATCAGAAGCACATAATAGGCTCCCAAAAGCAGCCGGGGAAGAATCACAGCCCAAATGGTGTTTTTCATGCCCAGGGTATTGGTGTACACCAGATAGGTGGGGACCAGGCCGCCGTTAAACAGCATGGTGAAAAACACGACGAACGCCAAGGGCTTTTTCCCCAGAAGCTCGTCCCGGGAAAGGGGATAGGCCAGCATGGTAGTGATAACGATGCTGACGCTGGTTCCCACAACCGTTACCAGAATGGTGATGAAGTAGGACTGGAAAATCTGATCCCCGTGGCGGAAAAGGTAGGTGTACGCTTCCAGGCTGAACTTTTTAGGCCAGAACGAGTAGCCGGAATTGATCAGCGTAAGGTTGTCTTCGAACGACGACATGAGCAGAAGCGCCAGCGGCAGCAAGCAAAATAGCGCAAAAAGGGTGAGGATCACATAGCAGAATACTTGGAATACACGTTCTTCTCTCGTTTTCATGTGGTTTCCCCCCTCTTAAAACAGCGCGCTTTCAGGGTCAACTTTGCGTATGACCAGATTTGCGCAGGTGACCAGCACAAGGCCTACAATGGACTGGTAAAATCCTGCCGCGGAAGACATTCCGATATTGCCAATCTGCAAAAGGCTGCGGTACACATAGGTGTCGATCACGTTCGTGGTGGGATACAAAGCCCCGGAGTTCATGGGAACCTGGTAGAACAGGCCGAAATCGGCATAGAAGATGCGGCCGATGGCCAGCAGTACCAGCATGATGGTGACCGGCTTGATCATGGGGATTGTGATACTGAAAATCTGCCGGACTTTCCCCGCGCCTTCCAAAGAGGCGGCTTCATAGTATTGCCGGTCGATGCCAATGATGGCGGAAAGGTAAATGATACAGTTGTACCCCACGTTTTTCCAGATGTTTACCAGGATCAGGATCACCGGCCAATAGTCCGGCTCATTGTACCAGGCGATGGGGTCGATGCCCAACAAGGGCAGAATACTCTTGTTGATAAAACCGGAATCGGTGCTCAGGAACCCGAATACCAAGTAGCCCGCGATGACGGTGGAAATCAGGAATGGCAGTAAAATCGCGCTCTGGTAAAACTTCCGGGCGGTGACGCTGAACAATTCGCTGAGCAGAATGGCGATAAAAATGGACAGTACCGTGTTAACGATGATAAACGCCGTATTGTACAACAGGGTGTTCCGGGTGATCACCCAGGCGTCGCTGGTTTTAAACAGGTATTCAAAATTGGAAAACCCTACCCAGTCGCTTCCAAAGATTCCCTGTTTTGCGTTGTATTTTTTAAATGCCACCACCAGGCCGGCCATAGGAAGATAGTTGTTGATAAACAAATACAGCATGCCTGGGATCATCATGGTGTACAGCGGGATCCCAAACCGCAATCTTCTCAAAATGCTTCCTTTGCCGGAAGGCCGGGTGGAAGAAATCGCTTTTGCATTGGCCAAGAAACTCACGTATAATAAAACCATCTCGAAAGGGGTGGTTTTATTAATTCTCCTTTCCTC
>DXXH01000104.1 GCA_019416395.1 Clostridiales bacterium | reverse complement strand
ATTTTTATATCAATTAACATTTATTAATAATAACTTTTTACTACATAGATTGACAGGCCAAAATGAAGCTAAATTTTTTTTTGGGATCCCTGTTTCTCGCAATCCTTGCCTATAAACAGGGTAATGTGTGTTTGCGGTACGGGTGTGTTTTATCACTTGCCGTTGGAAGTAAAGCTTGGAAAGGCAGAGGAAGGGTTTCGCTCCGTCTCTCTGGCTTTTTTACAAGTGGGTGGATTTTTGGATATAGGGCTTGACAAAAGGGGAAAGGATCCATATAATTACCAAAGGTAACTATATTGGGGGAAAGCAAATGGAAATCAAAACCATCAAAGCGATGTTTGACGCATGCTACCAGGCCAAGCGGATCCGGGACTTGCTCCCGGCGCTGCCAAAAGGCGTTACACCGTCGTATATTCACTATCTGGATACGATTGAATCCCTGGAGCGGTGTGGTACTCAGGTGAAGGTGTCGGACATCAGCGACGCGCTGCACATACCCCGGCCGGGCGTGACCCGAACGGTGAAAGAGATGGAGAAGAAAGGCTATCTTTGCAAGCAAAGTTCCCCAACAGACGGCCGCATCACGTATATTTCCATTACACCGGCTGGAAAGCAGCTGTCCCGACGGTACAATGAGCAGTATTTTAACCGGTTGGCGCCCTACCTGGGGGATATTTCCGAAGAAGAAGCCAATTGCACGATTCAAACGATCCAGCGGTTCTATCAGGTCATGACGGAAAGGAGAATTTCTGTTGAGTAAGAAAACCGGGGATTTTACACAGGGCAGTATTTTAAAAAAGCTGTTTTGGTTCATGGTTCCCATTCTGGGAGCTCTTATTTTGCAGGCTGCTTATGGAGCCGTGGACTTGCTGGTGGTGGGGCGGTTTGGTTCCACTGCGGGTCTTTCGGCGGTGTCCACAGGAAGCCAGATCCTGAATCTGGTCACATTTGTGGTGACACAGCTCGCCATGGGCATCACCGTGTTGATTGCCCGGTATTTGGGGGAAAAGCGGCCGGAAAAAATCGGCCCAGTCCTTGGCGGCGGGGCCATTGTGTTCGCGCTGATCTCTGTGGGACTGTGCGTGCTGCTGGTGGGATTTGCCCGGCCCATTTCCGTGCTTGTGCAGGCCCCGGAGGAATCTTTGGATCTGACGGTAAGCTATGTGCGCATCTGCGGGGGCGGTATTTTCTTCATCGTGGCTTACAATCTGCTTTCCGCCATTTTCCGTGGGCTGGGGGACAGCAAATCGCCTTTGCTGTTTGTCCTGGTTGCCTGCGTGGTGAACATTGTGGGAGACCTTTTGCTGGTGGCCGGCCTTCACATGGATGCGGCAGGCGCGGCCCTTGCTACGGTATTTGCCCAAACCATCAGCGTGGTGTGCGCGGTGGTCATGCTTTTGAAAAAGGAACTTCCCTTTACCCTTACCAGAAAAGATTTCCGGTTCAATACCCAGTGCCGGAAATTCCTGCAAATCGGTTTGCCTCTTGCCCTGCAGGAATGCTTGACCCAGATTTCCTTTTTGGCCTTGTGCGCCTTTGTCAACCGTCTGGGGTTGGAAGCTTCTTCCGGGTATGGGGTGGCCAGTAAGATCGTCAACTTTGCCATGCTGGTCCCCAGCGCCTTGATGCAGTCCATGGCGTCTTTTGTGTCCCAGAATGTGGGAGCAGGCAATCCCAAGCGCGCCAAGCAGTCCATGTTTACAGGGATCGGCGTGGGCCTGGGGTTTGGCTGTGTGGTGTTCGCCCTTGTGATGATGAAAGGCGATGTGCTTGCCGGGTTCTTCTCCACCGACGCAGGGGTGATCCAAAAAGGGTTTGACTATTTAAAGGGCTTTGCTCCGGAAACCATTGTGACGGCTGTTTTGTTCAGCATGATCGGGTATTTCAACGGGAACCAAAAGACCCTCTGGGTGATGATTCAAGGCCTGGTGCAAACCCTGCTGGTCCGTTTGCCCATGGCGTACATCATGAGTATTCAGCCAGACGCCAGCCTGACCATGATCGGCCTGGCGGCGCCCACGTCTACAGTGGTTGGAATTGTGTTGAATGTGGGATTTTATATCTATCTGGACCGGCAGCAGTCCAAGAAACTGAGAACATAAGCTCCGGTTTTCGCGGGGCATCTTGGAACAAAACGTTGTCTGCTTCTTTTTCCCTTTTGGGATCAAAGAAACAGTTCGCAGTCTTTTCTCTGGGAGTACACTTTTTTCAGCATTAAGCCTGCGGCGGAAAGCATGAGGGGATTGGCTTTTCGGGCAGAGTGGAGACATACGGAGACACAGCACATGCAAGAGATACACGTCTTTTTGTCCACTTTTCCCAGATCGGATACAAAGCCCCAAGGAAGAACTACCACCACAGGTTGTTTCCGCCTTTTGCATCTGGTAAAGGAGTCCTTTGTGGGGAGATTTTGCACGCAACTGCCTAAGAACCTTGAATTTGAGCATCTGATTCTGTTTCCATTTTTCCTGGGAACAGGGACAAATTGGATTCCGTGGGGGAAATGGCCACAGACAGTTTCTGGGCCTGCTGTTCCAGCTGGCTGGTTTGGTTATCCATTGCCTGGAGCAGTGCCCGAAAAGAGCTGCGCAGTTGGTTGAGTTGTTGGGTATATTCGTTCAGCCGGGATTCTTGCTGGTCCACTTTTTCCTGGATTTGGCAGCGCAGGAACTGCTCTTGTTCCTGGGTATCCTTCCGGAGCTTTTGGGCATAGGCTTGGGCGTCCAAGAGGGTTTGGGAGATCAGGCTTTTCTGGTGGGATTGTGACTGGTGTTCCGTCCGCAGGGTCTGCAATTCCTCTTCCAGTGCGGCAATTTTCGCCTGGGCGTCCTTGAGAAGTTTGGCGTGTTGGGTGTCTTTTTCCAGCAGTTTGGCGGAGAACTCCTCTTCCATAGACGACACAAGCATGTAGACACTGGCTTTCTGATAGCCGAACAGTCCCGTTCTCAATTCTTCGATTTTCATAGGACGTTACCACCTTTCTGAAAGCAGATAGGATTCAATTCAGGCTGATCTTCTTACGCTGAATTTTTTTCCACTGTTTTTTTCTTTTGCGATAGCCGAACAGGGCGGTCATGCGGACCCAAGCCAGAAGAAAGCGCAGGCAGGAGACTTCCAAGGCGCACAGGCCGATGGCCTTCGCCACATCGGACAAGGATAATTTCAGGTCGATGGTGTGGATTCTGGCAAAAAACGCGGTCAAGGATAAGATGGCTGTGTAAAGGATATAGATGACCATATACAGCAGCATAAAGGGAAGGTTGAGGAAATCCAGGATCGCGGCCAGGACCATGGTCAAAACCCCGAACACTTCTATATAGGGGGAAAGCAACTCGTAGATGAGAAAATAGAAATAGGAAATAAAGCTGACCATGCCGTATCGGGGATTGGCCAAGATCCGCCGGTGGGAGATCATGCTTTGGAAAAGGCCGATATGCCATCGCCGCCGCTGTCCCAACAGATCCCCCAGCCGTTCTGGGACCTGAGTCCAGCAGATGGCGTCGGTGGCGAAGCAGATGCGGTAGGGGCGGCCATTTTCCCGGCAATACTCGTGAAGTTTGACTACCAGTTCCATATCTTCCCCCACGGTGTCGGTGGAATAGCCCCCGGCGTCCACCACCAGGTTTTTCTGAAACAGCCCGAAAGCGCCGGAAATGATGATGCTGCCGTTGAACTTGTCAAACATAATGCGGGACGCCAGGAAAGAGCGGTCATATTCCAGCACCTGCATACAGGCCAGGAGATTCCGGGGCATTTGATAGCGGATCACCTGGCCGTTTTTGATTTTTGCGCCGTTGCAGGGCCGCACGGTTCCCCCCACAGCCACCACATGATCCTGTTCCAGCACCGGCCGGACGATTTTATCCAGAGAGTCGGATTGCAGAATGGAGTCGGCGTCCATACACAGGAAGTAAGGGTATCGGCAGGCGTTGATGCCCATGTTCAGTGCGTCGGACTTGCCGCCGTTTCTTTTGCGGATCAAGGTGATGGGCACTTTCCATTCGTTTGTCTCATACACTTTTTCCGCCGGCTGGCAGGGCAGTTTTTCATGGATGGGGCGGAGAATGGGGACCATGTGAAAGGCGTCGCGCAGGATTTGGGAAGTGTTGTCCGTGGAACCGTCGTCCACCACGATGATTTCATACCGCCGGTATTCCAACGCCAGCAGGGAGCGAACCGTGGATTCGATCGTCACCGCTTCGTTGTAGGCTGGGATCAAAATGGACACAGGCACGTAGTAGTCGTTGGCCAGCTCATTTTTCAAAGCGTTTCTCCGTTTGGCGCTGTACAGCGTGGTGGAGCCTACCGCCACAGACAAAAACAGGAAACTGGCATAGCCCACCATATACGCCACGAAAAACACGCCCACAACGTTGAAAAATCCTTGGAAAATTTCTCTCATACCGCAACGTCCCCCTCTTTCTCCAGGGCCTTCTCTTTGGGGCAGGATTCCATGCGGTATAGGATCATTTCCCTGGCGTACCGGTCTTGAGTGCCCACCAGTTTGAAAAGCTCTCTGTGGTCCGGGTGGCGGGCTTCCAGGCTGGCCGCCGCATTGTAGCGGACATACCAGTTCCGGTTGTGCATGGCTTCCACCAAAGCGTGAACCACATCGTCCCCCGGATAGTTTGCCAAAGCGGTAGCGCTGATTGCCGCGTATTCCCAATTCCCGGTGGACGGGTCTTTTGCAAACTCCAGCAGTTTTTCCTTGACCGGGGGATAGGAGTAGCGGCCAAAGTAGCGGATCGCCGCGAAGCGCAGTTCCCGGTCTTCCTTCGGGTCGTTGAGGATCTTGGACAGTTTTTCACAGTAATCGCCGCTTTTGAAGCGGATATAGTTGAGCAGCGCCAGTTTGGTGCGACTGGAAAATTCTCCCCAGTGATCCCAAAACAACTGAATGAGCTGGGTGCTGTCTCCACCGTAAGTCAACAGACACTCGGTAAGGATTTTGTGGTGGAGAAACCCCACTCCCTGATCTTGTACCGTTACCGCTTGCAAAATATGTTCCGGGCTGCCGAACGCACAGAGGGCTTTCAAGGCATTCACCCGGCAATATAAACTGTCCTTCTCCATGTAACCCACCAGGATTTTTTGAATGGTCTCGATGGGCATAAATTTAGCGATTTTATGCCGGTAAAGAAAATAGGCAAAATACGCCGCTTGCAGGCTTTCCCGGTGGCTGTAGGTGATCGCCAGTCCCAAAATGACTCCCCGGATCTCCAGCAGGTACTGGCGGATCACACCTTGCCGTTGGTTCCATAAAAGCTGGTCAAGCATTTGATCGAAAGCCATCAGGTTATAGGTGTGGGATAATTTCCGTCTCAACCATCGGGTGTGGTTCTTTTTGAGGGGTTGCCCCTGGGACAGGCGGTCCAGCTGTTCGTTCACCGTGGTTTTGAATCGGTGACAGCGCCGCTGCATTCTGGATCTGCTGCCCCGAAGCATCAGGCCGTACACCAGGTTAAAGCCGATCATGCTCAGGCATATGACACCATATATGTACAACAATACTTCGCTGTCCACAGTGTTCATCTCCTGTCTCGGGCTGGTTTCAATTGATTAGGGTTGGAGAGAGGTCCAATAGTCCTGCAAAATGTAGTAGGATTCCTTCAGCCTTTCATGGTAAGTCACGTTTTTGCCCCAGCCCTTCACGGCCAGAGAGGCCATAGAGATGGGAGAGTCCTTTTCCGGCTCCCAGGAAAATCCCACATACAGTTCCTGGATTTGAAAGGATTCTACTCCGAAGCATTCGTAATAGTCCTGGTGCACCATCATGTCCGATGGGTTGGAAAAGTTCAACAGCTGCCAGGGAATCCGGATCTCCACACCGTTTTCCGTAAACATGAAGTCTGCCAAAGAGTCAAAATTCTCTTTGTCCGGATTGGCGCTGCCGTAACGGAGCAGGCCGGTCTCGTAAGTCTCCGCGCTGGCCGACCAATTTCCGGTGAGCAGCGGTGTGGCGGTTTGCAGCATAAGCTCTATGGTTTTGAATTGGGGGGAATCTTTGAGGGGCGGATCTGTGAAGGCGTCTTCGTCGGCGATTTCCCGAAGGAACATGGCCCGAAGCACATCGTACCGCTCTTGGACCAGCACCCGGCTGTTATCTGTCCCGTCAATGGAGATCACAAAGTCACAGTCCCTCTCAAACGTCAGGTCATAGTTTTCACAGAAGGGGCTGCCTGTATGAGGGGTGATGTCAATGGGCAGATACAGGACGTCCTCAGTGGGATCAAATCCTTCCCCGGTCACGTAAAAGTACAGGAACTTTTCGTCATACTTCATGGACAGGCTGCCGTTGTCCAGTTCCAGCACCTTGTCTTCGTCACTCCATTCTGAGGCGTCTCCGTCCACATAGCATATGCTTTTTTCTGTTCCAGGGTCGAAAGCGAGCAGGCCGAAATACTGCTCGTTGGTCTGGTAGTCGCTCCAGTAAGCCGTTTTGTCCAGATCCACAGCGTGCATGGTATTCCAGGTGCGCTTGAACCACTCGTCCTGCCAGGTGAATACACAGCTGCCCGCACTGCCGGCGGCCATGATGTCTTCATAGCAATCGATGATGGCCTGGCCCTGCTCCTGCTCAGTCATATGCCCCTGATTGCGGTGGGTGTTGGCGTCCTTTTGGGCCATTCCCCGTCCGGTAGATACCCCGTATTCGGAGATCACCACCGGCATGGTGTGGTATTCGTTGAGCAGTTTGAGATAGGCGTAGTAAGTGTTTGTCTGGCCTTTCTGGTCATAAAAATCGGTCTGGGGGTTCCCGGTGAGAAACTCTTCAATGGGGACGCCGGATGCAGGTTTTTCCAGTTCCAGTGAGGGTTCCCCCGCCCACAGCGGTTCGTCTTCAAATTCCACCGGGTGGAGCACATAGTTTAAGTAGTCCGGATAGTAGGGGTACACGTGGTAAGAGGCGAATTGGCCCGATTGAAAGGCCTGGGTGGCCTGAATGTGCTCCACGTCCACCTGGGCGCATTTCATGAAGTAAAAGCGAATCGCATCGGGATAGAGAAACGGGTCGGTGGTAGGCCAGTTGGAAAAGGCCACCAGCCGCTGCTGTTTGTAGCGGGTTGTCTCGTAGGCGATGATATTGTCCCCCACTTGGGCCAGCATGGCTTCAAAAGGAGTGGCGTCCTGGGTGGTATACAAATAGGTTCCCTGATAGCTGTTTCGTTCCGGGTATTTTTCGTTGGTGTAGGCCACCGTTACATCTTCCCATTCCACACCCAGAATGTAGCCAATGACCCAGGGGGACACATCTCGCCGGTAACTTCCGGAACCCAGCCCGTAGCCCAGGGAAAGGTTCCGGTTCCCATGAAGAATATCCACCAGTGTCCGGCTATCCTCTAAAAAAGCTTGGAGAAATTCATCGTCGTAAGCGTCCCTGTGGGAGTTTTGGACATAGTCGTCCACCCAAACCCCATGGAGAAGCCATAAAGGTTCCAGGCCCTGGGCTTCCCGCTGGGTGTTGTAGTCATAGAACGCATCGTAAAAATCCTGGTGCAAAATGGTGTACACCCGCAGGGTGTTTGCACCTAATTCCTGGATCCACTGAAACCAGCGCAGATAGG
>DXXH01000103.1 GCA_019416395.1 Clostridiales bacterium | reverse complement strand
GCGGCAGGTGAAATACGCTCCCGGCACTCTGGCCAGCTACCGCCGGATGCTGGAGAGGGTCTACCCCTACATTGGCGCCATCAAGCTGGGGGAGCTGCGGCCCATGGCTCTGGAGAATATGCTGATCGAGTTGAGGAAACACACCCACCACGGCAAGCCCATCCAGGAGGCCACCGTGCAGAAGTACCTGACCGTGGTCTCCGCCGTCCTCAGTGACGCCAAGAGAAATGAGATTCTTTCTAAGAACCCTGCCCGGATGATCGACCTGCCGGACACGGAACGGAGGGAACAGTTCATCCCCACGGATGAGCAGGCCCAGTACTTCCTCAACGCTTTGTCCGAAGAGCACATCCTCTACCACGCTTTCTACGTCCTGGCCATATACACTGGCTGCCGCCGGGGAGAGCTGTGCGCCTTGCGGTGGAGCGACTTCTCCTTTGTGGATCACTACACCTGGAATCTGGTGGTATCCCGCTCCCGCAGCGTGGTGCCGGGGAAAGGGGTGATGGAGGGGCCCACCAAGAATGGCCGCAGCCGGTCCATGACCATCTCCTACTATGTGGTCAGCACGCTGTGGCACTTGTACAGCTTCCAGAAGCGCATGGCCAGGGAGAACCATCGGAAGGTCAGCCCCTACCTGTTCGCCAATGCCCAGGGGGAGCCGGTTCACCCGGACACCTTTACCAAGCACCTGCGGAAACTTTTCCGTGAACTGGGGTTCCCCTCTTCTTTTCATCTGCATACCCTGCGGCACTACTTTGTTTCCGCTATGCTCCACGAGGGGGTGGACAAGCAGACTGTGGCGGAGCTGGCAGGTCACGGGGATACCTCTTTCTTGGAGAGGACATACTGTCACCCCCAGATGAAATTGAAGCAGGAGGCCGCCGAAAAGCTGGAGGAAGCCCTGTTACGGTTCTGAAAACCAGGTACATCGCTGAGGCTTGCGGGCAGGCTAGGCCACCCCTCTTGTCCAAAGGGTAGAAAGTGAAAAAGCCGCTAGACTTCCGACCACAAATGGGGTAGTGTGTGGTTGCCTCCACAGGAGGAATCCCAACAGGAAAGAGGTTTTTATCATGGCAAGCATTCGCAAACGGGGAAACAGCTACCTGCTGGTGGTGTCCATGGGCTACGACCCGGAGGGCCACCGCCGCAAGCCCCAGCAAAAGACCGTCCACCCGCCGGAGGGCCTGACACCCAAGGCCAAGGAAAAATGGTTGGAGGAGGAGGCTGCACTCTTTGAGCGTGAGTGTAAGAATGAACCGTTGCCGGTGGACAAGTCCATCACCCTGGCGGCGTACACCGCCTACTGGCTGGCCCATATCGCTCCCGGCAAGCTGGCCAAGTCCACTTTGGCCCGGGACAAGCAGGACATCGACCGGTTCCTGCCGGCCCTGGGCAGCTACAAACTCACTGAACTAAAGCCTGAACACTTCCGCAATCTCTACGCAACCTTGCGGAAGCAAAAGAACTCTGTGACGGGAAAACCGCTCTCCGAGAGCACCGTTGAGGGAGTCCACGCCTGTCTGTGTGGAATTCTCTCCGATGCCATGGAGGGCGGTTTTTTGTCGCAGAATCCGGCTTGGCGCACCTACAAATACGCTGGCAAGAAGAAACAGAAGCGCAATGTGGCGGATGAGGAAACCACCAAGCAGCTAATCGTCGCGCTGGAGGAGGAGAGCATCAAGTACGAAACCTACTTCAAGCTCATCATCGCTACGGGGATGCGGAGGGGAGAGTGCTGTGGCCTGAAATGGAAGGACGTGGACTTCACCGAAAAGTCCATCCACATCTGCCGCAACGTGGTGAAGGTCACGGGGGAGGACATCATCGTGAAAGAACCCAAGACCGCCGCCGGGGACCGGTACGTGTACTTCTCCCTGGAGATGGCCAGTCTGCTGAAAGAATACCGCTCCTTCTGCCAGGGGGAGTTGGAGCTCCACGAGGGCCATCCCCTCACCCCAGAGGACTACATCTTCCGCCGTCACGGCGCCAACCTGCCCATGACCCCAAGTACCTTCACCTGGCGGTTCAAATTGATTTTGAAGAAGCACGGCCTGCCCCTGGACCTGAACGTCCACAGCCTCAGACATACCGCCGCCAGCCTGATGATCTCCGGCGGGGCGGATGTGGCTACAGTTTCCGGGATTTTAGGCCATGCGCAGGTCTCCACCACGCTGGACATCTACACCCACGCCTTCGATGAGAAGAAGCGGGAGGTCAGTGCCCAGATGCAGGGGAGGGTAGGGGTGTGAGCGAAAGCGCAAATGTGGGAGCTTATCTCCTTTTTCTGCCATGAATAAGGCACTTTCTGCGCCACTATGGGCTGCCAGCCGGGAGATTTGAGATAAACCCCATTGACAACGGAACATCCGAGCGCAAAAAACTCCTGACTGCGGCCAGGAGTTTTTTGCGCTGAAAAACCCATTGGAAAACCGCTTCTCTTTATGGTATTCTATATGCAGAAAGGACGTGGTGGGATATGACAGAAAAACAGCAGCGGGACGCAGCCAGAGCGTTTGTCTCTTACTGGGGAGAGCATGGGGACGAAAAGCAGGATACCCAACGGTTTTGGATGGATTTACTCCAAAATGTCCTGGGGGTGGAGAACCCCAGCCAATTTATTGAATTTGAAGTGCCGGTCATGCTGAGCCATACCAGTTTCATCGACGGGTTCATTCCCTCCACACGGGTGTTGATCGAGCAGAAAAGCGAGGATATCGATCTCAAGAAAGGATCCCGCCAGTCGGATGGGTCGATGCTCACCCCTTTCCAGCAGGCCAGACGATACGCCGGATATTTGCCCCATAACCAGAATCCCCGGTGGATCGTGGTGTGCAATTTTAGGGAGTTCCAGATCCACGACATGAACCGTCCCAACGACGAATCGGAGCTCCTCAAGCTGGAGGAACTGGAAACCCAGTTCCACAGGCTGCACTTCCTGGTGGACACTGGGGACACCAACATCAAAAAGGAGATGGAAATCTCCCTGCAGGCCGGCAACATTGTGGGCGTCCTGTACGACGCACTGTTGGAGAAGTACAAGGATCCCACGGACCCAGAGACGCTAAAAAGCCTGAACGCCCTGTGTGTGCGGCTGGTGTTTTGCCTGTACGCCGAGGACGCCGGGATCTTCGGCGCCCGCGGGATGTTTCACGATTACTTGAAGCGCCACGTTGCCGATGCCCGCCGTGCCCTGATCGACCTGTTTAAGGTACTGGACACAAAGGAAGAAGAGCGAGACCCCTACATGGACGAGGATCTGGCAGCTTTTCCCTATGTGAACGGCGGCCTGTTTGCGGAAGAATCGGTGGTAATCCCCCGACTGGATGAATCCATCGTGGACTTGATCCTCCACAAGGCCAGCGAGGACTTCGACTGGTCGGAGATCAGCCCCACGATTTTTGGTGCGGTGTTTGAGAGCACCCTGAACCCGGAAACCCGCCGGGCTGGGGGGATGCACTACACCAGCATCGAGAATATCCACAAAGTGATTGACCCCCTGTTTCTGGACGGGCTTAAGCGGGAGTTTTCTGAAATTGCCGCCATAGGGGAGATTAAGGCCCGGAACAGGAAGTTCCGGGCCTTTCAGGCCAAGCTGGCTGGCCTGAAATTTCTCGACCCGGCCTGCGGCTCCGGCAATTTTCTTACAGAAACATACCTGTCCCTGCGGCGGCTGGAGAACGATATCCTACGGCAGCTCACCGACCAGGTTATGTTTGGCGGCGTACAAAAGGAGGACCTGATCCAAGTGTCCATCGGCCAGTTTTACGGCATCGAAATCAACGACTTTGCCGTCACCGTGGCCCGAACCGCCCTATGGATTGCCGAGAGCCAAATGATGAAGGAGACCGAGGATGTGGTGCATATGTCCCTGGACTTCCTGCCTCTGCGCTCCTACGCCAACATCACCGAGGGCAACGCCCTGCGCCTGGACTGGGAGAGTGTGGTGCCCAAACACCAGCTCAGTTATATCATGGGCAACCCACCGTTTGTGGGGTATTCCTTGCAGAGCAAGGAGCAAAAAAAGGATATCCTTTCCATCTACGTGAACGAAAAGGGCAAGCCCTATAAAACTGCCGGAAAAATTGACTATGTTGCGGGTTGGTATTTTAAGGCGTCGCAACTGATTCAGGGAACAAATATCCGCATAGCGTTTGTGTCAACCAATTCCATCACCCAGGGGGAACAGGTGGCCGGGGTGTGGAAACCTCTCTATGACCGTTTTGGTATTCACATTGATTTTGCTTATCGCACCTTCCGCTGGGACAGCGAAGCCAACCTAAAAGCCCATGTGCACTGTGTGATTGTAGGGTTCAGTGTGGCACCAAATAATGCGGAAAAACGGATTTACAGCGAGGAACATTTTCAAATGGCGGAGAATATCAATGCTTATCTGATGGATGCGCCAACAGTCTTTATTGAAAGTAGAAGTAAATCTCTTTGTGAAGTTCCAGAAATGCTATATGGAAACAAGCCGACAGACGGAGGTTTTCTTTTCCTTACAAATGACGAATATCAGGATGTCCAGAAACGTGAACCTGAAATTCTGAAATATATCCGGCGTGTTTACGGAGCATCGGAATTTATCAACAATAAGCCTCGTTTTTGCATATGGCTCGTTGGAGTATCTCCGGCTGAAGTTCGAAAATCAAAGTTTATTATGGAAAGGGTTGAGTCTGTTAGAAAATTTCGACTGGCAAGTACTAAAGCTGCAACTAGAAAAAGTGCCGAAATGCCCACGCTTTTTCAAGAAGTACGTCATCCAAACAGTGATTATATAATTGTTCCACGTCACTCTTCCGAAACTCGAAAATATATCCCACTTGGCTTTGTATCCCCGGAAATTATCGTAAACGATGCAGTTCAAATCATTCCAAATGCAACAACCTATCATTTTGGTGTTCTCACTTCTAATGTCCATATGGCCTGGATGAGGGCCGTCTGTGGACGAATTAAAAGTGACTACCGCTATTCCAAGGACATCGTTTACAACAACTTCCCCTGGCCCACCCCTACAGAGGAGCAGAAGACGAAAATTGAACAGACAGCCCAGGGCATTTTGGACGCCCGTGCATTGTACACCGACTGCAGCCTGGCAGACCTGTACGACGAGGTAACCATGCCTGTGGAGCTGCGCCGTGCCCACCAGGCCAATGATAAAGCTGTGATGGCAGCCTATGGTTTCCCTGTGCGCACCACCACAGAGGCCAGCTGTGTGGCAGAGCTGATGAGGATGTATCAGAGGTTGGTGGAGGGAAAATGATTTATTCCCTCGTTCATATATCATTGTGTTATTGCTCCACTAGGAACACAACAAAAAGGAGAAAAGCATGAGAGACAGAACACAGAAAACGCAGAAAAGGTTTCCCAGATGGTGGATCGCTTTCAAACCCCGTTATAGGGAAACGGCTTTTTTGTTCACCAGCTCTTTCGTCGTTTTCGGACTGCTTTTTGCCATTGGCAATCCGCCAGTAGTTGCATATTTGCTGCTTCTCGATGTCATTTGGGGCGCTGTCTTTCTGTGTACGAAACGAGGCAAAAACAAAGCTTTTCTTCATAGCTGTGTTGGAATTTCTCTGGCAAGCGCCTGTGCCCTTTGCGCAGTCAAACTGGCATGGGGCCATTCACCTCGCTACCCTACCATTTGGGAGGGTATTTTGCTGGGGTTAGCCCTATTGGTTCACCTTTTTGCCTTGCGGACGCCGGAAACAACCACAGCTGAGTCTGATCTGCCAAAACTATACCCTCGCCGCAAGTATGATTATGAGAGGGTAAAAATGTATGTCACAAACTTTTCAATGGTGGGTATCAACGCTCCCTGGGGGACAGGAAAGTCTTTTGTAGTAGACCAGCTAAAACGGGACCCGGATTTTCTGAAAGAATTTGATCTCATTTCTATCGATTTGCTCACCTGCGATCTAGACCAGGTAGAGCGGATCATCATTGAAGAATTGGACAAAGTCTTTCGCAAGCACTATATTCACTCCGCCCATTCTTTTCACTTAAAAGGCCTGATGGGAAAGAACCAATGGAGCAATCTCTTGTGGGGGATCTTGGGCAATGAAGGTGAGGGCATAGCTGCCTCTCTGCAGGGTTTCCAAAAAGAGCTGAGAAAGCTGGATAAGAAAATCCTTTTGATTTTCGATGATCTAGACCGTATTTCAGAAACGAATACCACAAAGAAAATATTTGCCATTGCAGAAAAAATTGCGTGCGATCATCTCCATGTGGTCTATCAATACGATATCTCCGCCCTGCTCAGGTTGGGGTTTGAAATAGAATACTTGGAAAAATACCTTCCTTACAGCGTAACATTGACTCAAATTCCTTATAAGGAGTTGGTTGAACAGCAGTGGAAGGATATCATGCCCAAAAACATCAGCATTACCATGAAGTCAGTGCAGTCAATCGGGGACGGCTTGCGAAATTGCAGCCATTTCAGCACATTATTGGGCCTCAATCTTCGCATTCAAATGGATCTGGATAAGCGTACAACCCCACGTAAAATGGAAAACTTTCTGACAGAATTGAAAGAGATGGTCGCTACCAATCCTGCGTTAAGCGACAGTTCTATCAATCAAAAGTATATCACTGCGATGTTCTTAAAACACTTTTACTCCTCTTATTTTTGCCGGTTTCAAATCAATGAAAGCCCTATGGATACCATGCAGGTCACATGGGAGGGAAAAAATCAAACACTGCCCCAGGTACTAGACAAGTTTGCCCAACATAAAAAAGAGTCTGACAAGGGGACGCCGTACGACCTCACTGGTAATTTCAACACTTTTTTGGCTGACGAGAGAAACCGTGACATAACCATCATTGCCCTGCTTTTAGGTTATGAATTTGGAATTGAAATCCTGGCGAAAGATTTCGGTGATGTCCCTGTTGAACCAATAATCACGCTGAAAAAGATGGATGACAACGAAAAAATCGATAGGGTCATTTGGCATACTATTGCCAACGGAACATCAGAACTGACGGATAAAGAAAATGCCATTCTAAAATTTAAGAGGGAAGTTCTGAGCAAATCTGGAAAAGAACAGCAGGACGCCTGGGACTCTTATTGTCACGATATGTATGAAGAGAGTCTCTCTCCCGACAATCGCACAATT
Source organism: Clostridiales bacterium (assembly GCA_019416395.1). GTDB lineage: Bacteria > Bacillota > Clostridia > Oscillospirales > Acutalibacteraceae > Acutalibacter. The sequence continues at coordinate 458 of DXXH01000103.1, read as the reverse complement.
TTCCGCCTAGGAATAGACCCTTTGTTCTCTCTATTCCAGGCGATGGAAGTGTGCGGCGCCACAGGAAATGAATGGCAGCGTTTGCTGGATTTTTATATCACGCAGTACCAGAAAATAGCAGGATCCTTTCTCACTCGCTCCTTTATCGATTGTTTAGGCCGTTTTCCCTACCGAAGCCCTCACAGCTTGCTCCAAATGATTCGTTTTTTCAACCAGTTAGAGATTACCACAAACTTCAACCACGAGAAGTCTTATTTCCAGTTCCTTCAGCTTGTTGTAAAGGCTCTTCTTTTATTTGGCTTTGTAAACTACGATCACACGGAATTGTTACAATTGTCTTCCAGAGAAGACGATCTAAAAGTGTGCCTGGAGGAGTTCTTCTCTAGACTTAGGGCAGACCTCAAAAAGTGTATGGACGTATGGGACGTGGAGAAATATGATGTTATCGTGGACGATTT
>DXXH01000102.1 GCA_019416395.1 Clostridiales bacterium | reverse complement strand
GGCACCCCTTATTCCATTTTTCCACATTTATTGTAGCGCGGTGAAATCCGTTTGTCAAACGGGAATTTCGTCTTTTGTAATTTGCACAAAGTCTCTTTTTGTTTGTTGAAAATCCCTATTATTTTTCTATTGGAAGATTCCGATATATACAGTAAAAGGATATACCGCAGGTCTGAACTGACCTATACGAACTTCGTTTTCACCTCCAGCTGTTTAACACAAAAAGGAGATTGGACTATGAAAATCGACAACACCCCGTGGAATTTGTGGGTTCAGAGAAACACCTCACTCTCCCGTAACACTTCCTCTTCCAAAGGAATGACCGCACCCCCGGCAGGATTGGGAAAAAACGACCGGGTTGTTCTATCCCAACAGATTTTGGCTCTTTTAGAGAATACTTCCAAACTTCAGCAAATGGAACAAACTCAGCGGGAAGCAGAAAGCGCTTCTCAGAAAGACATACTGGATACCCTGAGCGAAACCATGAAAATCATGAAGACTTGTAATTTGATTGCTTCCCGGGTCATGGCTGGGGATAAGGTGCCGATGAAGGATTTGAAATACCTGATGGAACACGACATCAAAGGATATCAGTTGGCCATGGCTATGCGCCGTCAAAAAGCCAAACCCAAGGAATGGAAAAGCGCCATTCCCCAGGAAGAAAAAGCAGCCCAACAAGCTTCGGAAAGCAGCCAAACACAAGATACCGGAACGCCAGCTGTAGAAAGCTCCGAAGGTTCTTCCTCTTCCGGTGGTTCCACCTCTTCGGGAGAATCTTCCGGCGGTGAAGCCTGACAACACACAAAAAGAGCGGCCACGATTTTTCCGTGGACCGCTCTTTTTCAGTTACCAAGTTTTCTTCTCTTCTGGCTTCTTTCTCCGCTGGATCACCGTCAGGTACGTTAAATAAGCAGCAGCAATGGCAAAATAGACCGTTACGTTGGGCCTGCGCAAAACATTTCCCGAAATCTGAGCCGCTATAGCCGCCAGCAAGAACGTCATGCCAACTGCTCCCATTTCCATGGTGAGGAACCGCTGTACTCCGCCGCCAAAAGCCGCCAAGCTCCGCAAGGGTATACCCCGCCCGCTTTTTTGATCCTTCCAGGCATTGGCCACGTCTTGGCCAAAGGCTTTCAAGATCATCACGACGAACAGCGCCAAAAATACCATATACAGGGTAAACCCAATGTACCCGCAGAAATAGAACACCGCTGGGAAATCGTTCTCCAAGTCGTAAATGGTGCCGTCGTATACCATATCGCTGTATTCAAATCCAAACAGATGGGTCAGGAAATCCTTCTCTTCCCACATCAGCTTGGCATACATGGATTTCCGTACACGGGAATCGGACAAAATAGTCGGCTGGGAAGTGTAATCGTAGGCTTCCATCACATTGTACACGCCGAAACGCTGATACAGATTCTCAAACACAGGGCCATAGACTTCTGGATCGGTATAAACCCCCATCAGGCTGTTCCGCAGCCGCTGCAACCGGATCTCTTCCCCCATGGTGTTGGCACTGGAAGAACCGCTCTGGCTTTCTTCCAGCTCCTGTTTGATTTCCTCAATGGCTTCCTGATCGGTACCACTGTTTTTCAGGCTCTCTTCCACCCGCTGCTGATAATTGTTCAGCGCGTACTGGGACTGGCTTTCCCGCTGCTGCATCGGCGCGTAATTCCGGAAAGCCACCACCAATACCAAAACTCCCAGCAACGGCAATACGTACCGCAAGCTTTTCTTGTGAAAATTCAGCGCGAACAGGAAAATATACGCCCCGGCAACGATAAAGATGGAATAGAACGTAAATTTCGTGCCTGTGACAAACATCAACCCAAAGGAAAGAACCAGGGATATCAAAAACACCGGATATTTCTGGGTCTTCCAAGCGAACAATATGGCCAAGGGTGCCACCAGCACGATAATCGCGCTTTGGGCATTGGCCACGCCAAACCAGCCCATCACTCCAAGGTACAGAGTATCATAGGTATACACAGGTTGGCCTATGATCCAGGGCAACGCTGTAAAAAGAATAATCTCCCCCAGGTTGATGGCGAAAGACGTATAGATAAACTTCCGCAGATGCTCCCCTTTTTTGAAAAACGTGATAAAGGACAAAGCAAATATGGGGAAATTCATGATCCGCAGAAAATTGGCAGTATCCGACACCATGGACTGATAGCCGATACGGTAACAATTGGCCATATGAGCTATCCAGAACACACCCACTATGCCATAAAAAATCACGTACACCCGCTTTTTACCGCTGACGATAAAGCCCAGCAGGGCCACGACCATCAGCATGAGGAAACGCAGCCCGGTAGACAGGGAATTATTCCCCAATTCCCCAAGAAAATAGGAAAGCACGTCCAGCAAGGGCTGGACCACAATGATGATTCCCACGATCCAGGGCAGCTTCCGGATAATGGCTTCCTTGACGGTCTGATATAGTTGTTTCATAGCTTTCCCCCTTGGCGACTGATCCAAATCCCCGATCTTCTTTCCCCGCGCTCCACAAACCGGTCCCCAGCATGGATCGCCCTGCTGGTACCTTTCGTGGAATGCAAATACACATACAACAGTGCCGCCGCCACAGAACCGTAAACCGTCACGCTAGGCTTCCGCAACACTTGTCCCGAGAACTGCGCCCCGGCCAGCATCATGGCGAACATCATGGCGGGCACCCCAAACTCCACACACAGCACCCGTTTCCAATCTTGAATCAGGCCGCCCAAACAGGCCACAAAAAAGTACAAGGCAAAGACTCCGTACAGGGCTACGCCCAAATATCCGTAATAATACAGCAAGGCAGGCAAGTCGTTTTCCGGATCATAAATATGGCTGCCCACATGGCACTGGGCATACTCCACCCCCACCAGTTTGGTGACAAAATCCTGATCCTGCCAAACCATTTCCATAGCGGTCAATTTTTTCACCCGGGTATTGTATAACGTTTGGGGATCGGTGGCGTAGTCGTATTGCTCCATGACGGCTTCCAGCCCAAACTCATCGATCAAATCTTCCAACAGCGTGGCCCCATACAGGCCCGGCTTATCATACACCTCTGTATACACCCGGGTGATCTTTTCCAAAATCTCCGGTGGGATTTCTTCCCCTTCCTGATACACGTAATCCCGGTCCTCTCCCAGAATCTCATCAGCCTTCTCCTGGTAGATGGCATAGGAATCCGCTGTCAGGGCCTGGCGCTCCGCCATGGGGGACATTCCCCGGAACACCACCAGCACAATCAGCGCCAAACACAGTGGAATACAGAACAACAGCTGTTGCCGCCGGAACAACAGCAAAACCAAAAAAGCGCAGGCAATTAAAATCGCCCCGTAATAGGTCAGCCTGGTACCGGTGAAGTACAGAAGCCCAAACCCAAAGAGACAGCACAGGCAAAATTGCCACAGCCGCCGGCTTCGCAGCCCCCACAACAGCAAGGGAGGCACCAGCAGGGTCAAGATCGAGCTTTGAGAATTGGCCACACCAAACCAACCTAGAATCCCAATAAACACATTCCGGTCCGGATAATCATAGGTGTAAACCGGCTTCCCGACCACATAGGACAAGGCGATCACAAGAAGTATGATGCCAAAATTCGCCGCCAGCATGCCCACAACCCGGTAATCCAGGTCTTTCCGCTGACGGAAAAACGTCACAAACGACAGGGTCCACAACGGAAATTGGACTAGTTTTAAATACTCCGCCGCGTCCCCGACAGGATCCTGGTAGCCTAGCCGCAGGCTGTTCCCTATGTGCAACAGCCAAAAACCTACTACCACACCGTACATCACATAATAAGCCCGCCGGTTCTCCGTAATGGCAAACCCATACAGGCACACAGCAATCAACAACACTGTGCGCAATGTTGTAGTCAGCCATGTGGCATCCACTTGCCCCATAAAATAGGACAACACATCCAGCAAAGGCTGTACCACTAAAAGGGCCGCCATCACTTCCCCTACCGGGGAAGTAAGCCTCTCTTTCCAACTGGTTTGTATCATAAGCAAAGTTTCCTTTGTAATATTCCTTCCAACCGCGCTTTCTGGGAGTTTCTCTCCCAAAAGGTTCCACTCCATCAGCGCCGTGGGTCATTTCATGTAATTTTCCCATTCCCCCCATGGGGCTGAATCTGCAAACATTATATCACGAATCCCATCACGGTACAACAAAAACTGACAAACCTCACATGTTTCCCCCACCCGCTGGTAGTCTTCCCAATCCAGGCCGTGTTTGTCCGGCTCTTCCAAAATATTCCACCAGCAAAAAAGAGAGCCTTCCAAACATGGAAAGCTCTCTCTATGGAGGACAGGCCCAATCGTTAGCCTTTTAAAATCTGTTTATACAAGCGGATATACTCATTGGCGGATTTCCCCCAGCTGTTATCACAGCCCATTGCCCGGTCTACTAAAACGCCCCAGCCTTCTTTGTCGGCATTGTACGCGTAAATGGCACGGTGCAGGGAATGAAGCATATCCCCGGTATTGTAGGTCTTGAACGTAAAACCATTCCCCTGGCCGTCGCCGCTATCGGTGATGGAATCCTTTAAGCCGCCCGTTTCCCGGACTACCGGTATGGAGCCATACCGCAAAGCGATCATCTGAGACAAGCCGCAAGGCTCACTCTTGGAAGGCATCAGGAAAATATCCGACCCAGCATAAATTTTCCGGGACAACTCAGGCACAAAGCCCAGGCACATGACAAACCGGCCGGGATACTTTTCCTGCATCCACTTGAAATAGTTCTCATACTCCAAGTCACCGCTACCCAACACCACGAACTGAGCGTTGGAATATTCCATCACATTGTCAATGCCCTCTTTTACCAGGTCAAGTCCCTTATGGGATACCAGGCGGGTCACCATACCCACCAAAGGCAAGTCGGGATTCACTTCAATGCACAGACGCTCCTGGAGCTTCTGCTTATTCTCCGCTTTACCCGAACGGTCTTCCCGGGAATAATGGGCGTAAATGTTGGGATCGGTGGCAGGGTCGTAATTCACCGTATCAATGCCGTTCAAAATGCCGGAAAGCTTCCAGCTGCGCTCCCGCAGAATGGGATCCAGCTTATGGGCAAACCAGGGATCCAGAATTTCCTGGGCATAGGTGGGGCTTACGGTAGAGACCCAGTTGGCGCACTCGATGGCGCCTTTCATCAGATTGACGCATCTATCATATTCCAACAGCTGGCTCTCATAGTTGGGAATGCCAAACACGTCTTCCAGGATCTCTTTGCCATACTGGCCCTGATACTGGATATTGTGAATGGTAAACAGCGTCTTGATGCCGGAATACCACTCGTTGTTGGCATAGAACAGCCGGTAATAAACAGGCACCAATGCGGTCTGCCAGTCGTTGGTGTGGATGATGTCCGGTTTGAAATCTATATACGGAAGCATCTCCAGAATCGCCCGGGAGAAAAACGCAAACCGCTCCGCGTCGTCAAAATGACCGTAGATGCCGCTGCGCTTAAAGTAATACTGGTTGTCGATGAGATAATAGATGACGTTGTTCACCTTGGCCTCAAAGATACCGCAGTACTGCCGCCGCCACGCCACCGGCACGCTGATGCTGGTGACAAAGTGCATCTGATCCCGCAGCTCTTGGGAGATCCCGTCATACAGCGGAACTACCACACGGCAGCCAACAAGACGGGTCCGCAACGCCTGGGGCAATGCCCCCGCTACGTCGGCCAAACCGCCAGTAGCGGAAAAGGGCAACGCCTCACTGGCGCAAAACAGAACTTTCATAATGTACCTCAGCTTTCCGCTCACACAATTTCCATACCCGCTTCCCCGGGGTCCACCAGGGCCGCCCCGCTGTGAGCCTGACGGCGCGGGAGCAGGCAGAGGAAATTACACCTTGCTGCCCTTGGCAACGAACACGGGATAGGTCTGATAGCCCATCAGAGTACGGTTGGGATCAAAGATGGTGTCCTTATCCGCCACAACGTAATCCAACCGGCTGTTTTCCCCGATGATCGAGTCCTGCATGATCACGCAATTGCGCAGCTTAGCGCCCTTGTGTACCTGCACGCCTCGGAACAGCACGCAATTTTCCACTTCCCCTTCCACCAGGCAGCCGTCTGCCACAATGGAATTGGACACCACGGAGCCCAGACCATACCGGGTAGGCATATCATCCCGCACCTTGGTGTAAATAGGACGGCTGGCGTCGAAAAGTTGAGAACGCACCTTGGGTTCCATCAAAGCCATATTGGCCTTGAAATAGCTGCCCAAAGAGGAAATGCAGTACGCTGCCCCGGTAAACTCGTAGCCGACCACCCGCATCTCCGGCAGATTCCGCTGGAGAAGATCCCGGTCAAAGTCGTACAGGTTCCGGCCCATGCACTCTTCGATCATGGCCATCAGGCGCTTCCGGCTGATCAGGCACATACCCATGCCAAAGTTGCAGTCGGTATCGCTGCCCCGTTTGACCACCATATCCCGGATAAACCCTTCCGGATCCACGGTGTAAACCACGTTCTTGTCTGTATCGGGAGAAGTGCCATGGCGGTACACAATGGTGATGTCCGCTTCCTTTTCCGTATGGAGCTGGAACACTTCCTTGTAATCGATATTGGCCACTGTATCGCAATCGGAAAGAAGGATATACTCCTCGTGGGAGTTCTTCAAAAACCGCATAATGGACGCCAAGGAACTGATTTTTCCCTCGGTACGCATGGTCTCAGCGCCAAAGGGCGGCAGCAAATACAGTCCTTCCCGCTTCCGGGACAGGTCCCAGGCTTTGCCCGAGCCCAAATGATCCATCAGGGACTGGTAATTCTGTTCGGTGATGACGCCTACCTTGTTGATTCCGGAATTCACCATGTTGGACAAGGGGAAATCCACCAAACGGTAACGGCCACCATAAGGAACAGAAGCCATCACACGGTTCTGGGTCAGCTCACGCACCCGCTCTTCATGTACATAGGCAAACAAAATGCCAATCACGTCGTTGCCGCGCATCACTTCTCCACCTCCTCAGCATCGATCATCGCTTTGGGGGGTACCACGGAACCCGCTGCCAATGTGCAGCCCGGGCCGATGACGGCCACGCCCCAGTCTTCTTTGTTCTCTACGTCTTCGGGACGCTGGCCCACAACGGCCCCAGCCCCGACCACGGAATTTTCCGCCACGATGGCGTACTGCACCTGGGCGCCTTCCTCAATCCGGGCGCCGGGCATGATAATGGAATCCCGCACCACAGCGCCGGGAGCTACATACACGCCCGCAAACAGCACCGAGAAATCCACCGTGCCATACACGTTGCAGCCTTCTGCTGCCAAGGAGTTCTGAATGGTCGCGCCTTTAGCCACATAGTGAGGAGGCATGACCGGGTTGCGGGAGTAGATACGCCACTCGCTGTCGTTAAGATCCAGCGGCACATTGGGATCCAGCAAATCCATGTTGGATTCCCACAGACTCTCAATGGTACCCACGTCTTTCCAGTAGCCCTCAAACCGGTAAGCGTACATGGGCTCGCCAGCATTCAGCATGGCAGGCAGCACGTTCTTGCCAAAGTCGTTCTGGCTCTTGGGATCGTTTTCGTCCTCCTGGAGATACTTGCGCAGCTTGTCCCAGGTGAACACATAAATGCCCATGGAAGCCTTATTGCTCTTGGGCACCTTGGGCTTCTCGTCAAACTCGTA
>DXXH01000101.1:400-8063 GCA_019416395.1 Clostridiales bacterium | reverse complement strand
TCAAAATCCACCGGTAGCGATACCGTGCCGGTTCGAGTCCGGCCACCGGCACCAGTCGAGAGCCTCGACGCGCGAGTCGCGTTCGGGGCTTTTCTTTTTTTGTTTTGGTTTCGTGCTCGCGTTTATAGCGGGTATCTATTTTGTCAACGTTTCCCAGGCCGCGCCTGGACGCACTTCGCGTTCTAGGTGTGGCTTTTTCTTAACTGTTTGTGTTACCGTTTTTGCGAGGCGTTTAGTTTTACGTTTGTACGTTTGTAGATTAATTATGTTTTAGGGAGACAATAAGTAAAGGCTAAGTTTTCTTTCGGCTACTGCTTGAGACGCTTTAAATTGGGGTTGTCTACGGAAAATAAATGTTTCTTTTGTTAAATAATTGGCAAGTTGCCCGATGAAAATTCCAGAGGTGTTGTGTTATAATAAGCGGTGTAATCCATAGAAGATTGGAGAGGTGCAATGAAACTGATATTGAGCGACAGGCATTTAGATCTTCCGGAAAGTTCACAGAAAGATCTTGTATATATGGATTTGTCAACCATGAAGATTGGCAATTGTGTAGGGTGTTTTGGCTGCTGGACCAAGACTCCAGGGAAATGCGTGATACGGGACGATGCCGTGAAGGTATATCCCCGCATTGCAGAGAGCAGCCATGTGCTGTATGTCAGCAAGATAAAATACGGTGGATACGACACACCCATGAAGACCATGCTGGAACGGGCGATTCCCATACAGCAGGCATTTATCCGGCTTTTGCACGGGGAGACCCATCATGTTCAGAGGAAGGTAGTTCCCAAACAGGCGGTAATTATGGGCTATGGGGACATTTCCCCGCAGGAGCAAGAGGTATTCCGGCAGCTTGTGGCCCGCAACGCCAACAACATGAGCTTCACCAGTTACCGGGTGGTGTTTGTGCAGGAAAGTGAAGTGGACGAGGCTGTAAAGAAAGAGGTGCTGGCATGGGAAACATTATGATCTTGAACGGAAGCCCTCGGGCGCCCAAATCCAACTCCAAGAGGTACGGGGAGATTTTTGCGGAAGTTTGCCCCCTGGAAACACGGTATGTTAACATTACCAAGACAAACCATAAGGATCTATGCCAAGCGGTGGGAGATTATACAGATCTGCTGTTTGTATTTCCCCTTTACGCAGACGGGCTTCCAGTAACGCTTCTAAACTTTCTCAAGGTTTTGGAAGAGAACCCGCCCAAAACCAGGCCGACTGTTTCAGTAATGATCAACTGCGGGTTTGCCGAGCCGGAGCAAAACAATGTGGCGGTTCAGATGATGGGGTTGTTTTGCCGGGAAAACGGCTACCCCTTTGGATCGGTTCTGAAAATTGGAAGCGGAGAGGCAATTTTATCCACACCGTTCCGCATACTGGTTCGCCGGAAGATGAAAAAACTGGCGTCGTCTATCGGGAACAAGAAGCCTTGTTCCCTGGAAGTGACTATGCCTTTGCCAAAGAAGGTATTTCTCCGGGCGTCTACCAGCTACTGGACCAATTACGGAAAACGCAATGGGATTTCCAAGGAAGAGATGGAAACCATGGAGATAGAAAAATATAAGCATCGGGCAGATCGCTGTGTGTGATTTGCCCGATGCTTTTCATTTTCCTGCGGGTTTCCTTTTTGCCAAAGAGCGCGCCAAGGAAGCTTCAGTGGAAATTATGATATTTTTCTATGATTTTATAGCTTTTATCTATGAATTAATTTTCAGTTCTGGGAGCTTGCAGGACGAATTTTCGGAATTCTTCTGCCACAGGGGGAAGGAAGACCCCATCGTTGCTGACCAGATAAAAATCCCGTTTGTAAGGGGGAGAGCTGATCTGTAAAATGGAGAGATCCAGCTTAAGCAGCAAGTCCATATACGGCACGATGGCGATCCCGAAGCCTTGGGCTACCAATCCGGCGATGACCTGATCTTCTTCTGTCTCGTAGGCGATTTTCGGGATGCCACCTACCGTGGCGAATAGGCTGTCAATCAGGGGGCGAAGGCCAGAGCTTGGCGCGAAAAAGATGTGAGGATAGTCCAAGGTTTCCGCTAGATCCGCGCTGTGTTGAGCGGAAAGAGGGTGGTCTTTTGGCACGATCAGCACCAGATCCTGTTGGGTGACCGGAACCGCCGTGACTCGCAACCCCGGTTCTGGCTTGGAACAGAAGATCAGATCGTAGATCTGGTTGAGGAGCCCTTCCAGAAGCCCTTGGGTCCGATCTGTGTGAAATTCAAACTGAATATTCTTTCCGGGATTTGCTTTTAGAAATTGAGCGGCTAATTTAGGCACGTAATCCGTTCCTAAAACCCGGAGTAACCCCAAGCGGACCAGACCTTCTCCTCGAGCGCTGTGCTTGAGGGATTTGACACCTTGATCCAGGGTGCTCAGTGTACGGCGGGAACAGTCCAAAAATTCTTCCCCAAACCGGGTGAGTGACGTGTTCCTGCCCGATTTCTCAAACAAGGGCACGCCCAGTTCCTCTTCCAGCAGCCGCATGGCATGGCTGAGGCTGGGTTGGGTGATACGCAGCTGTTCCGCAGCTTTTGTGTAATGCCTGACTTCTGCGAGCTTGACGAAATAGCGCAAATAATCCAGATTCATGGCGGTTCCCCCTTTTCATTCAGTATAGCACAGAGGATAGAGGATATCTATGGTTTTATTGAAATTATGAATTTTACAATATAAATGGAACCTTCTACAATGAAAGTTACTTTGAAAGAGCTTGGAGGCTTGTGACCGTGGAAGTGGTAGAAGAAAAAAGTCTTCCCAACAAATTGCCCCTGTTTCATGGCGAGTTTGCGTTGTTGATAGCAGTGGTGATCAATTCGTTGGGCGTTGTGCTGATGCTGTATTCTGGTGCGGGGATTTCGGCGATTTCCAGTGTTCCTTTCGCATTTTCTGAAGTGCTCCCGTTTTTCTCGCTGGGAACCTGGACCTATTTGTTCCAAGCTGCGCTGGTGTTGAGTTTGATGATCATGCGCCGCAAATTCGTTCCCACCTATTTGTTCAGCTTCGTGGTGGGATTTGTTTTCAGTGAGCTCTTAGATTTGGACGGGCTGTGGGTGAATGCCCTTCCCACAGACTTAGGGTGGTGCGTGGTGTACTTTGTAATCAGCTATGTGCTGATCTGTATTGGAATCGCACTTTCCAACCGGTGCGGTCTGCCCATTATTCCCACGGATCTGTTTCCCCGGGAGCTGTCAAAAATCACAGGGATCAGCTATCCGAAAATCAAGATTTCCTTTGATGCCATCTGCTTGATCGTGACTGCGGGCATGACGTTCCTGGCGTTGGGCTTTTTGGATGGCATTGGGATTGGCACCGTGCTGGCGGCATTGACCATGGGCAAAGTGATCGGACTGATCGGAAATTGGCTGGATAAGCGTTTCCAATTCGCCACCTATCTCAGTTTGCGGAAAAAGACGGCAGCAAAAGAGTGAATTTTTACGCTGGGCCGTGATTCCATGTTTTCCCGGGCGGCTACTTGACTTTAGGTGACGGCTGTGGTAGAATATTTCCCGAAAATCACAGAAAGGCTGTGAAAGAGACACACGGAGCGTTTGACGCTGCAGAGAGCCGGCGGTAGGTGCAAGCTGGTGCGGAAAACGGTGGTCCGTATCCCTCTTGAGCTGCAAGCCCAACGGTGGCCCTGTTGAAGGGGCCTCCAAGTAAGCGGAGCCGGCCCCCCGCCGTTATCGGGGCGCGTATTGTTGGATATGCCGGAATGGGTGGTATAGCGAAGTGAGCCTTCGTCCCGTTTGTACGGGACGGGGGCTTTTTTTATAGCCGATTCCGCAACCCAGAGAAAGGATGGCAAAGATGAGCATGTACAAAGAGGTTTCCACAAACCTAAACTTTGTGGAGCGGGAACACGAAACGGTAAAATTCTGGGAAGAAAACCACATTTTTGAAAAGAGCGTAGAGGAGCGGGAAGGCCAGCCTTCCTATACCTTCTACGACGGACCGCCTACTGCAAATGGCCGTCCTCACATTGGCCATTTGGAAACCCGGGCGTTCAAGGACCTGTTTCCCCGGTTCCACACCATGAAGGGGGAGATGGTACCCCGGAAAGCCGGCTGGGATACCCATGGCCTGCCTGTGGAGCTGGAAGTGGAAAAACTGCTGCATATCAACGGCAAGGAGCAGATTGAGGAATACGGCATCGCTCCCTTTATTGAGAAGTGCAAGGAGAGCGTGTGGAAATACAAGGGCATGTGGGAAGATTTCTCCAAGGACGTGGGCTTCTGGGCCGACATGGAGCATCCCTATGTCACCTATGACAACAACTTCATCGAGTCTGAATGGTGGGCGCTGAAGCAGATTTGGGACCGGGGCCTGTTGTACAAGGGCTTTAAGATCGTGCCCTACTGCCCCCGCTGTGGCACACCTCTTTCCTCGCACGAAGTGGCCCAGGGCTATAAGGACGTGAAAGAGCGTTCCGCTGTTGCCAAATTCAAGTGCAAAGACGAGGACGCCTATATCCTGGCTTGGACGACCACTCCCTGGACGTTGCCTTCTAATGTGGCTCTGTGCGTCAACGCCAACGAAAACTATGTGAAGGTGGAAAGCAAAGGGGAGACCTACTATTTGGCAGAGGCCCTGTGCGATACCGTCCTGGGAGAAGGGGAGTACACCGTCCTGGAGCGCTATAAGGGTGCTGACCTGGTGAATAAGGAATATGAACCCCTTTATAAGTTTGTTTCTCCCAAGGAGAAATGTTGGTATGTGGTGTGCGACGACTACGTAACGCTGACCGACGGTACCGGCGTGGTCCATATCGCTCCTGCTTTCGGTGAGGACGACGCCAAGGTAGGCCGGAAATATGGTCTGCCCCTGGTGCAGCTGGTAGACGGGAAAGGCCAGATGACTGCCGAGACAAAATGGGCAGGTGTGTTCTGCAAGGACGCGGATAAGGAGATCTTGAAAGACCTGGACGAGCGTGGTCTGTTGTTCGCAGCTCCCAAGTTCGAGCACAGCTATCCCTTCTGCTGGCGCTGCGACACCCCCTTGATCTACTACGCCCGGGAGTCCTGGTATATCAAGATGACCGACGTTAAAGACGAGCTGATCGCCAACAACAATACAGTTAACTGGCTGCCGGAAAGCATTGGTAAGGGCCGGTTTGGGGACTGGCTGGAGAACGTCCAGGATTGGGCGGTAAGCCGGAACCGGTATTGGGGCACACCGCTGAATATCTGGGAATGTGAGTGCGGTCACCGCCACGCCATTGGCAGCATTGCGGAGTTGAAGGAAATGTCTCCCAACTGCCCCGACGACATTGAGCTGCACCGTCCCTATGTGGACCAGGTGACCATCACCTGCCCCCACTGCGGTAAGCAGATGCACCGTGTGCCTGAGGTGATTGACTGCTGGTTCGATTCCGGTTCCATGCCTTTCGCCCAGCATCATTATCCTTTTGAGAACCAGGATTTGTTCAAGCAGCAGTTCCCCGCCAGCTTCATTTCTGAAGCGGTGGACCAGACTCGTGGCTGGTTCTATTCTTTGCTGGCGATTTCCACTCTGCTGTTCCACCAGTCGCCTTACAAGAACGTGCTTGTTATGGGCTTGGTGCAGGACGAAAATGGCCAGAAGATGAGCAAGTCCAAGGGCAATGCCGTGGATCCCATGGAAGCGTTGAAAAAGTACGGCGCTGATCCACTGCGCTGGTATTTCTACACCAATTCCGCTCCCTGGCTGCCCAGCCGGTTCCACGAGAAGGCTGTGATCGAAGGCCAGAAGAAGTTCTTCTCCACTCTGTGGAACACTTACGCCTTCTTCGTGCTGTATGCCAATATCGACAACTTTGACGCTTCCAAATACAAGCTGGAAGACTGCAAGCTTACCGTTATGGATAAATGGTTGCTGTCCCGGTTGAATACCGCTGTAAAGGGAGTGGACGAGAACCTTTCCGCTTACAAAGTGCCGGAAGCTGCCCGGGTGCTCCAGGACTTTGTGGACGAGCTGAGCAACTGGTATGTGCGCCGCAGCCGGGAGCGGTTCTGGGCTCAGGAAGAGAGCGACGATAAGACCGCCGCGTTCATGACGCTGTATACTGCGTTGGTGACCACCGCCAAAATGGCTGCCCCCATGGTGCCTTTTATCAGCGAGGAAATCTATCGCAACCTGGTGTGCTCCGTGGACAGCACGGCTCCTGAAAGCGTCCATCTGTGCCTGTATCCTGAGTATGACGCTTCCCGCGTGGATACACAGTTGGAAGGGGAAATGGACGAGGTGCTGCGGGTCGTGACTCTGGGCCGTGCGGCTCGGAACCTGGCAAACCTGAAGAACCGCCAGCCTTTGCAGACACTTTACACCGACGCAGACGAAGGTTTGGGCGCCCTGTATCAGGACATTGTGAAGCAGGAGCTGAACGTGAAAGAGCTCACGTTCCTGAAGGACATGTCCCAGTTTACGGCTTACACCTTCAAACCCCAGTTGAAGCTTCTGGGCAAGAAGCTGGGCAAGCGTCTGGGAGAGGTGCGGACAGCGCTCCAAGAGCTGGACGGTTCTGCCGCCAAGAAAGAGTTGGATGCGACCGGCAGCTTGAAACTGAACCTGCCTGATGGAGAAATCACCCTGACCCAGGAAGAATTGCTTGTGGAGACCGCACAGAAGGAAGGCTTTACTTCCGTGTCTGACCGTGGGTTGACCGTGGTTTTGGATACCACTTTGAACGAAGCCTTGATCGAAGAAGGTTTTGTCCGTGAAATTGTCAGCAAGCTGCAATCCATGCGGAAGGATGCCGGTTTCAATGTCACCGATCACATTGAGGTGTACCATCAGGGCAGCGAGAAGATCGCAAAAGTTCTGGAAGCCAATGAGAGTTCCATTCTGCACGATGTGCTGGGCGAGGCCTGCCATTATGACCAGCTGGACGGTTATACCGCCCAATGGGACGTGAATGGAGAGCAGACCAGCTTTGGCGTGAAGAAAGTTCAATAATTCCAACGGGATTTCCGTGGAAATAAAGAAAGCCCTCCCAGTTGGGAGGGCTTTCTTGCTGTTTTTTTACAGCGCGTTTATGCCTGAGGGAAGGTGTATTTCTGACCGGAGCGGTATGCTTCGTAAGCGCCAACCATGAATTTGGTCAGAGCCACAGCCTCGTCGATACCGTTGGGGGCTTCCCCTTGGCCACAGCAGGCGTCAATCCAGGCGTTGACAGGCAGGGGGGAAGGAGCAGGCAGATCTGTCACTTCCACAACTTTGCCGTCAGTCTCCGGGCAGCTGTATTCCAGTTTGTTGTTGTGGATCATCAGAGAGCCCTTTGTGCCGCTCATCTCCAGCACATAGTTGTCACCGGTGGTAACAAAACCCGTTTCGGATACGCCGATAGCGCCGCCTTCAAATTCAATGACGGATACCGCATTGTCTTCCACACCCCGGTGAGTTACTTCCGTGAACTGGGAAACAATAGTCTTGGGCTCGCCCAGAAACCAGTGAAGGGTGTACATGGGGTGAGCGCCCAGATCCATCATGGCGCCGCCACCAGTCTGGCTTTCGTCATAGAAGTGAGGGGGAAGCCAGCCCAGAGAACCGTCTTTCTGGGGGGCAACACTGCCGTTGTGGAAGTTGTGGACACGGGCATAGGTGATTTGGCCCAGCTTGCCGCTTTCCACCAACGCTTTGGCCGCCTTCATGGTAGGCCATGTCTTGTGGGGATAGGAAATGGTAAAGA
>DXXH01000101.1:0-390 GCA_019416395.1 Clostridiales bacterium | reverse complement strand
TGACGCCGCTTTCCTTCACCGCTTTGGCGATGGTTTCCGCGTCTTCGTTTGTCAGGGCCAGAACTTTTTCAGTAAAGATATGTTTGCCGGCTTTGGCGGCGGCCAGCAGGATTTCCGTATGCTGGCTGGTGGCGGTGGTGATCTGTACACCGTCGATAGAGCTGTCGTTCCAAATGGCATTCAGGTCGGGCTGGAAGGGAATACCCAAAGTTTCAGCCATGGCCTTACCACGCTCCTGGTTGTCGTCCCACAGGCAGCAGAGTTCCGTTTTGGGATTCTCCTGGATAGCGACGGCATATTCATGGGTATGCACATGCCATGCGCCTACAACTGCGATTTTCATAAACAATTCCTCCGGATTTAAAGAGTTTGCCCCAAGGGGGGCCGGTC
>DXXH01000100.1 GCA_019416395.1 Clostridiales bacterium | reverse complement strand
GGTCCATTTAAAACCATAGCACTGAACGGGGAAAAAAACAAGTAGGAAATTTTCACCCAAAGGAAAAAACCGTGTTTTCCGAAAAGAAAACACGGTTTTAAAATTACTGAGGGCGTGCTCAAAGGTATTTCCCGATAATCTCGTCCATTCCGGCCCGTTTCTGTTCCATTTCTTCCACCAGTTTGAATTGGTTTCTGGCCCGGACCAGATTGTGTTCCGGATGAGCGGTGCGGAATTACACGTCGCCGTTTAAGTAGTCCGCCAGGAAACGGATCCCCACTTCATAAGTCATCAGGCGGGCGCCGTCGGGCAGGGTTTGCAGTTCCAAAGGCGTCAGCGCATTGCCCGCCGCGGAAAGGAATCCCTCAGTGTACGCCTGGAAAAGGTCCAAGTCAAAGTGTACCTTGGATAAATCCGCTTCGTCTTCCGCCGCGGTAGTGGCTCCTGCCCGAATGGAATCTCCAAAGTCAAAAGCAGTTAGGCCGGGCATAACTGTGTCCAGGTCGATGACACACAAAGCCTGTCCGGTTGCGTCGTCAATCAGTACGTTGCTCATTTTCGTGTCATTGTGGGTTACCCGCAAGGGCAGTTTCCCCTCTCGGAGCAAATCCATCAGAAGAGCGCAGTCGGTTTCTCTCTGGGAAGCAAATTCCATTTCCGCCTGCACAGTGGACAGCCGTCCGGCCTTGTCGTTGCTGGCGGCTTCCATCAGCTGCCGGTAACGTTCCGGGGTGTTGTGGAAGTTCACGATGGTTTCATGGAGTGTTTCTGCCGGATACCCACTTAACAGCTTTTGAAAATCTCCAAACGCCCTGCCAGCTTCCCGCAGCATTGCAGCGTTCTCCACCGTCTCCCGGGAAGAAGCTCCGTCCACATAGGTCATGCAGCGCCAAGGTTCCCCGTCCGCGTCCACGTACAGGGCGGCGCCGTCCGTTGTCCGGCGGATATTTAGCGTTTCCCTGTCCGGGTCACCGCCCCGGGCCAGGATCTTATCCCGCAGAAAGCTTGTCACTCCTGTGATGTTTTCCATGATGTCCTGGGGAGAGGGGAATACATACCGGTTGATCCGCTGTAGTGTGAATTTCCCACCGTCCTCTACCAAAAAGGTGTCGTTGATGTGGCCGCCGTTTAAAGGCGTGACAGGACTTTTGGGGTTAAGTCCAAAAGCGGAGAGAATCTCGGGAGTGACGAGAATTTTGTGTTCCATGGGTGTACTTCGTTCCTTTCCTTACTGAATGTGTATTGTGAAAATGACACGCTATGATAGGCAGACTTCCCACTGGTTCAATCTGCCGGATATACTAGTGATTAGAACCGCAAAGACATGTGAAGAATCACGTCCCCGGAAGCGCCGGAAAGGGAGAGCTTTCCGCTGTACCGTTCTACGATTTCCCGGGCGGTTTCCAGACCGTGAAAGTCGTCTTCCTCTTGACTGTCTTCCTCAAACAGCCATTCCAGCAGCTGGGAAAAGCTTTTTCCTTTCCAGGTGAAGGGCTGTTTCTCAGGGAGATTTCCGGAGTAGACCGCTTCCAGCGTCAGGGAATTTTCTCCGGGAAAAGCGGTGAACCGCACACGTTTTTCTCCGTTGTAGGCAGCGGCGTCCACACAGGCCCGGGTAAGCAGCTCGTTGGCCAGTACGCACAATTCAATGGTGGAGAGGGGCGTGTTTCCCGTGACAGCGTTGCTTTCAAAGGAAATCCCGTGTTGGGCGGCGAAAGCGGCTTTTGTGGCTATCACAGCGTTGAGATAGGGGTTCTCGTTGTAGGTAGCCAACAGAGGAAGAGTTTTGCTGTTCTTTTTAAAGATCGCCACATAGCGGGGAACCATTTCCCCGTTGCCGTCCTGGAGCATGACGTTGACTGTATCCAAAGCGTATTCTCCGGCTTTCCGGGCTGCTTTGGCTTCTTGCGCGGCGGCCAGGATATCGGAGAAATCCCCAGCTTTCATGTCTAGCATACCAGCCCGGGCCGTGTCTTCCGTAGCCTGCTTGCGGAATCTCCCGGCCTGATAGACAGAGCGAAAGACAAAAATGACCACAAGAAACAACAGGGTGGCGGCAAACAGCCGTTCCGCCGGAATATGTACCCGGAAAAGGAAGTCCAGCCGACCGTTCCCGATGGCGCAAATCGCCAGCTGGGCCACGCACATGCCCAATAAAAATGCGGAAGGTCCCCGGTCACTGAAATGATGGAAAGGCCGGTACAAGCACAGGCCTACCAGCACTGCCAGCAAAAATTGGACGGCAAAAATAAAAATCCCGGCAAACGCTCCCGCAGTGGAGAAAGGCATGACTCCAAGCACCGGGGGAATAAAGGCTTCTAAATAAAAGTGACAGGATAAGATCAGCAGCACCAAATAGAATTTTTGTAAAGGATTGTTCCTGGATAAAAACAGGGAAGCGATGAAAAATACCAGCGCCCCCGCAGCGACAGCCCAGGACGGCCCCAACAGTTGGGTGAAAATCCACCCTGCTGCCAAGGAAACCAAATAGGTGATCCCATAACAGGCCACAGTGGCCCAAATGCGGAAGCGGTCTTCCAGTAAAGCCAGATAGAGCCCCGCTGTGCACAACAGCGTAATGGCCAGATCAGTCATAGTGAGCATCCCCATTTTCAAAAATACTTCCCACTGTGAAAACACAGGCAGCTGGCGCGTTTCGCCAATGCTGTTGGGCAGCACCATTATACCATAAGATTTTCCGGGAAACAATTTCTTTTTCCACATTCTCTCAGGGCTAAATACAGCGGGGAAAATCCATTGACAGCCGGGAAAGGGTATTGTAAGATACTATATATACAAAAATGACCGCCGGGACGGAGAAAAGGGGGAAAACTATGAAAAAGCGCTGGGTTTTTACAGGAGTAACGGCGCTTTTGGCCGTTTTTTTCCTGGGATGCGTGTTGGCGGTGGGGAAATCCACGCAGTGGTTCGGTTTTCAGGAAATGGCTGCTCCCAGCCTGGAGGAGTGGCAGTACGATTATCAGACGACCTGGGATCCGTCTGCGAGCTCGGTGGATGGATTAACGATTTCTTGGAGCAACGGCCCGGTAACGGTTTGTGCGGGCCAGGGCAGCCTCATTACCATTACCGAATCTGCCAGCCGTCCCCTGGAAGAGGAAGAGCGCATGAAGATTTCCGAATCAGGGGGCGCTTTGAAAATCCAATGGGATCACAGCCCACTGCCTTTGGGAGTGTTCCAAAACTTGGAGAAGCGCCTGAGGGTGGAAGTTCCCCAGGAGATCGCTTCCCAGTTGGAAGAGTTTACCTGTGGGAATGTGTGGGGAACCATCAGTGTAGACGGCCTTTCCGCGCAGCAGATCCAAGTGACTTCCGCTGCTGGCGATTTGAATTTGAATGGTTTGCAGGGAGAAGAAGCACGGGTTTCCTCCGTGTCGGGAGACATCAAGCTTGCTATGGGAACGGTGGGCACCCTTATGGCAGGAACCGATTCCGGCTGGCTTCAGGGATATGAGATGCAGGTCAAAGAATGTCACCTGTCCAACGTCACCGGCGATTTGGACTACCGCGGCAGTGGGGACAGCGTTTTTGTGGACACGGTTTCCGGGGCGGTGCGTATGGAGCTTTCCGCTTGTCCTCGAGAAGGGGAATTTCAGTCCGTTTCCGGAAGGATTTCTCTGACTGTACCGGATAATGACGGTTTTGAGGCGGAGTGTTCCAGTATGTCGGGGCATTTTTCCTCGGAATTCCCTGGTATGGGGGAAGGCGGCAGTTTGCGTTACGGCTTAGGAGGCCCCAAACTGAGGTTTGCCACTACATCGGGCGATGTGGCAGTAAGACGGGGCTAAATAGGACAGCAGGCTGGAAGGAGTAATCCTGGAGAGGGAGAACTCTGAGACTTTACCTTGCTACTTTGTGAAAGGGGGCGCGGTATGTACGGCGCGATTTTGGGGGATATAGCGGGCTCCCGGTTTGAATTCAGCCGGCCGCAGAATTTTGACTGGAAGACCACCGATTTTTTCGGGGGCATGAGCGCATATACCGATGACACAGTGCTGACCGTGGCCACGAAATACGCGGTGTTGACAAATACGCCCTACGCTAAGGCATACAGCCTGTTTGGAAAAAAATACAACCGGGTGGGGTACGGCACCATGTTTAAAAACTGGCTGAATACGTCCTCTCAGAAGGGCTACAACAGCTATGGCAATGGATCGGCCATGCGGGTCAGCTATATAGGCTGGCATTATTCCACCCTGGAAGAGGTGGAAGAGCAGGCAGTGCTCAGTTCTGTTGTGACCCACAACCACCCGGAAGGGGTCAAAGCGGCCGTAGCCACAGCGGAAGCGGTATTTCTAGCCCGTACTGGCTCTACCAAGAAGGAGATCATTCGGTTCCTGCATAAGAAGTTCGGGTATATGGTTTCCAAACCTTTGGCATTTTACCGGCCTTTTGGCCGTTTTGACGATACCGCTATGGGTTCTATGCCTCTGGCGATCCGATGTTTCTGGGAGTCGGAGGACTGGGAAAGTTGTATTCGGAACGTGTTTAGTGTGAAATGCGACACGGACACAGTGGCCTGTATTGCAGGAGGAATCGCGGATGCCTACTATGGAGGCACAGGTTTGGATGAGGAAGCCCTGCTAAAAAGATTTTTGATAAAGCCCAACGAGCGGGGCGAATTTGACACGTTTCTATACGATTGGGCCACCAAGACGGTGGAGCAGGCTCAAAAGGAGCTTGAAGAGAAACGGAAAAGGGAGATTGAAGAAAAAGAGAAAGGCGGCATTTTATGATCGTAATCACTTATCAGTCCAAGCTGGTATTGCGCGTTCTCAAATCGGGAGAAACGTACCGGGCAAAGCCCAATCTATCCCTGCGGGGAGAATACGACGCGCTGATCGATCTGTTGGGATTGAAGTGTGAGTGCCCGATTTTCGGTGTGCTCAAAGGGAAAAGGCAGAATACCGGGGGGAAGGTGTCTGGCTCGGTGCGTCTGACGCTGGACGTTCCGGAGAAATACATTCACCTTACGGAGTATGAGGTGTGGGCGGATTTCTTGTATGCTTACCAATTTGCCAAGCCCAATAACTATAAATCCCTCAGGCCCGATTGCGAGGAATTGACCGTACGGCGCTATAACGAGATTCTGGCAGATTTGAAAAAACAGGAAAAGCCCTCAAAGTACCGGTGCCCCCAGGTGGTGCTGGAGAAGATCAACCCCGCTTGGCTGAAAAGCTACCATGTGGTGGGAAAAGGAGAAGGGTTTTTGCGCCGGTTGTTTGGTAGAAAAAGCTGAAACGCTGGAAGGTAAAGGAGTGCTTGAATCATGATGGTGGGAAAATACATTTTGTCCATAGACCAGGGAACGACCAGTTCCCGGGCGGTACTGTTTGATTCCTTTGGCGGAGTTGCGGGCATGGGCCAGCGGGAGTTTCCCCAGATTTACCCGCAGCCGGGCTATGTGGAGCATGACGCGGTGAAGATCCTGCAAACCACCTTGTATGCCATGCGGCAGGCAGTGGAAAAAGCGGGGGTTCACGCCAGGGATATCGCGGCGATCAGCATTACCAACCAGCGGGAAACCACGGTGGCTTGGGACGCTGTAACGGGAATCCCGGTGTGCAACGCCATTGTCTGGCAGTGCCGCCGTACAGCTCCCGAGTGTGAGCGGCTTCGTTCCGCCGGATTGGAAGAGTATATCCGGAATACCACAGGGCTAATTATTGACCCCTATTTTTCCGGCACCAAGATGAAGTGGATCCTGGAAAATGTGCCCGCCGCTCGGGAACTGGCCAGTAAGGGCCGGCTGCGCTTTGGCACCATTGATACCTGGCTGGTGTATTCCCTGACTGATGGGGCGTCTTATGTCACCGACGTGACAAATGCTTCCCGCACCATGCTGTTTGATATCCACAAACTGCGCTGGGACGAAACCCTTCTGAAAGAATTCGGTATTCCCCAAAGCGCCTTGCCTAGAGTGGCGGAATCCGGGGAGATTGTGGGTATGTGCAGCCCGGATGTGTTGGGAGAGGAAATCCCCATCGCGGGTATGGCAGGAGACCAGCATGCCGCCCTGTTTGGGCAGTGTTGCTTCCACGAGGGTATGGCTAAGAACACCTACGGCACAGGCTGTTTTGTGTTGATGAATACAGGGAATAAGCCGGTGGCTTCCAAAGCAGGCCTGCTCACCACCATCGCTTGGAAACTGAATGGCCGGACCACCTACGCATTGGAAGGCAGTGCTTTTAACGCGGGTTCAGCGATTCAGTGGTTGCGGGACGAGCTGGGAGTGATTCAAACAGCCCAGGAAGCCGATCAACTGGCGGAAACCGTGCAGGATTCCGGCGGGGTCAGCTTTGTGCCGGCCTTTACAGGCTTGGGAGCCCCCTACTGGGATATGTATGCCCGGGGGGCGTTGCTGGGAATTACCCGGGGCACTACCAGGGCTCATCTTTGCCGGGCGGTGCTGGAAAGCATTGCTTTGGAAAGCAGCGACTTGGTCAAGGCAATGGAGCGGGAAAGCGGCGTGGCCATTCCGGAGTTGCGGGCAGATGGCGGCGCTTCCCGGAGCCGGTTCCTGATGCAGTATCAGGCCGACATATTAAACTCCAAGGTGTGCCGTCCCCAGTGCCTGGAAACTACGGCTCTAGGTTCCGCCATGATGGCGGGAATGGCGGTTGGCGTGTGGGACAACCTGGAGGAGCTTTCCTCGTTGTGGCGCGAAAGCGCTGTCTTTAACCCCAACTACACGGAGGATCTCCGCCAGCGGGATTTGGACCGTTGGCATGAGGGGGTCCGCCGCAGTATGGGTTGGGAAAAACCGTAATAAAGTAACCACGATTCTTGAGGTGACCACTATGATCTCCATTATTGATTATGGCGCGGGAAATTTGCAAAGTGTGGAAAAAGCGCTGCGTTTTCTGGGATGTGATTGCGGCGTGACAGTGGAGCCGCAACAGCTTTTGGAAGCAGACGCTGCGATCCTGCCGGGGGTAGGGTCTTTTGGCGATGCCCTGGATCATCTTCGGGCCAGGGGCTTTGAGCGGCCTATCCGGGAATTTATAAGCAGTGGGAGGCCATTTCTGGGCATTTGCCTGGGGCTTCAGATTCTGTTTGAGGAAAGCGAGGAATCTCCTGGGATCCAGGGCCTGGGGATTTTGCGTGGAAAAATTGTGCGCCTGCCAAAAGAGAGCGGGTTGAAAATTCCCCATATTGGGTGGAACTCCCTGGATATCAAGAAACGGGATCCTCTTTTTGAGGGACTGCCGGTGGAACCCTATGTGTATTTTGTCCACTCCTATTATTTGCAGGCAGAGGAAGACATTGTGACGGCCACCGCGGAATATGGGGCAACCATTCACGCGGCGGTGCGAAAGGGCAATTTGATGGCATGTCAGTTCCACCCGGAGAAAAGTGGAAAGACAGGCCTTACCATCTTGGAGAATTTTGCCGCCATGGTGGCGCAGAAGGGGGAGTAACCATGTACGCCAAGCGGATTATACCTTGTCTGGATTTAAAGAACGGCAGAGTGGTGAAAGGGACCAACTTTGTGGGGCTGCGGGACGCCGGAGACCCAGTGGAGGCCGCCATTGAGTACGATAAGCAGGGGGCAGATGAGCTGGTGCTTTTGGACATAACAGCTTCGTCCGATAACCGAAACATTATGGTAGACATAGTGACGCGGGTGGCAGAGAACATCTTTATCCCCTTTACCGTAGGGGGCGGTATTCGCACGGTGGAAGATTTCACCAGGATTCTTCGGGCGGGAGCGGATAAAGTGTCGGTGAATTCGGCGGCGCTGCGGGATCCGTCGATTATTGGAGAAGCGGCCTACAAATTTGGCAGCCAGTGTGTTGTGGTGGCTATGGATGCGAAACGGCGCACGACAGGGGGCTGGACCCTGTATTTAAACGGGGGACGAGTGGACACAGGCCGGGACGCCGTAGAATGGGCCAAGGAAGTGGAAAAGCTGGGGGCGGGGGAGATCCTGCTGACCAGTATGGATTGTGACGGCACAAAAGCGGGCTATGACCTGGAGCTGACCAGGGCTATTTCGGAAGCGGTATCCATACCGGTCATCGCTTCGGGGGGCGCTGGGACGATGGAACATTTTTACGACGCTTTCACCCAGGGAAAAGCGGACGCGGTGTTGGCAGCGTCCCTGTTTCATTTTCGTGAAATTGGGATTCCGGAGTTGAAGGAATACTTGTCGGAGAAAGGGATCCCGGTGCGGAAAGTTTGAGGAATTTTCGGAGTAAAAACAGGATTTGAAAAAAAGATGAAAAAATTGGAGAAAGGGTATTGACTTTCGCGAAAAGTTTGCTATAATAAATACTGCTGTTCGACGTGAGCGGCGAAATAAAGCGGTATTGTGTAAGGGTAGCACAGC
>DXXH01000010.1 GCA_019416395.1 Clostridiales bacterium | reverse complement strand
TGGGGACAAGAAAAAATAAATATTTTTTTGTCGTGGACTTGACATAAGGGTGGCGTAAGTCGTAAAAGCGCACATAGGGAAGTCCTGCCCGTTTCAGCACTCGGCGGAGCGCACGCTGTCCGGCGAGATAGGCCCACCGTTTGGGAAGGGGAACACATATTCGTTGGCAGTTTTCTCTTTTTGACTGTGCAGCACAGCCAAGACCTGCTCCCCCAACGGGGATTACCCGGTAAGCGTTCTTGGTTTTCAGCGGACCTTCTGTCACCACTCCATTGATGCGTCCTATCTGCCTCCGTACTGTTATGGTACCCTGGTTGAAATCCACGTCCTGCCACTTCAGGCCCAGCAGTTCGCCCCGGCGCAGACCTGTGGCCCACTCCAGGTAGTACATCTCGAACACGCCAGTGTTCTTGGCCTCCCGGAGGAAGGCGGTAAGTTGGTCCCGGTAAAACTTCTGCAAATCCAGGGTTGTCAGCTTTGTCAGAGGGATCTGTCCAACAGCCGGGTCAATGTGATTTTTGATGATTCCCATATACGTTGCATGAGAACTGGGACACACTTTGACGGTGGCGTAGTTCTCGTACCACACCCGCATCCACTGGCTGAGGGTGTATTGACCAGCCTTGACCACATCCAAGCCCTTTGTTTCGTCAATGGCCTTGTGAAGTTTCTCCACCTTGGGTGGGGAGTTTTTCCACAAGCCTTTTCTTTGTTTAGCGGCGCAATTTTGGCGTTGGCGGTTTGTTCTTAGACAGAGGGAAAAATCGCTTTTCGGCATGCCGTCCCGGAAAGGATCTCCCGGTATTCAGCTTCCCGCCCCCGTTTGTTCTTCCACCCACTGGCGGATTTTTTCTTTGGGGTTCTGGTCGCCGATGGCGACCAGAACCAACCGAGCCGACAGGCAAGACTTACCATGGGGTCCCGATTTTCAGGACTGGAAAGCCCTCGCTGTGGAGCAGATCGTATGCCCCGGCTTGGGAGATCCCCAGCACTTGGGCTACAAGCTCCGCATTCAAAAACAGCAGAAGATCGTCATAGGACTTGTAAATTGGTAAACTGGAGGCAACAGAGTATTAACAATTCTCAAACAATTTTCAAACAAAAAGGAAATGCAGCTTCAGTATTCTACTCCCAAAGAGAAGGATTATAGTATAATGGGATCGAATGGAAGGGAGGAATCGAGATGATTCACATTCTTGTTCTGGAAGACGATGCAAAATTGAACCAGGCAGTCTGTACTTATCTCAACGACAGCGGATTTTCCGCCAAAGGCTGCCTATCGGCCAATGCGGCGTACGACGAACTGTACAACCATCTGTACGACTTGATCGTGTCTGATATTATGATGCCGGAAGTGGACGGTTTTGAATTCGCGGAATCAGTGCGGCGAGTCAACAAGACCATCCCAATTCTGTTTATGTCAGCGAAGGACGATCTGCCCTCCAAGCAAAAAGGTTTTCTGCTTGGCATTGACGATTACATGGTAAAGCCCATTGAACTGGACGAGCTGCTTCTGCGGATCCGTGCGCTGCTGCGGCGGGCCAACATCGAAATGGAGCGCAAACTGACGGTCGGGAACCTGACCTTGGATGCGGACGCGGTAACAGCCACTGTGGCAGGGGAAGAAGTCCCGGTGACTACCAGAGAGTTTCACATCCTCTATAAACTGCTTTCCTATCCCAACAAGACCTTCTCCCGGGCCCAGCTGATGGACGAATTCTGGGGGGTGGAGTCGGAGACCAGTTTGCGGGCCGTGGATGTGTATATCACGAAACTGCGGGATAAGTTTTCCGAATGCGATGGTTTTGAGATCAAAACGGTCCGGGGACTGGGCTACAAGGCGGTGCTGTTATGAAGGTCCTTGGCAAATTCTCTGACAAGCGGGTCAAAAAAAGCCTGTTTCCCCTTTCCACGTTTGTGTTGTTCTTTTTCATGTTCGCTTTGCTGACAACCATCCAAATGTTCATGATCGGACAGGCCATTGATTACAAAAAACTGCCTCCCCAAAATGTCCTGGCGGTTCTTGTTTTCTGGGTGGTGGCATCGGTTTGTTCTACTCTCATCACAGGCCTGACCATCAAACGCCATTACCAGAAGCCCATTGAAGAATTTTCTGAGGCAGCGCGGAAGGTTGCCTCAGGAGATTTTTCTGTCTATCTTCCTCCCAAGCATTCCATGGATCAAACTACCCACCTAGATGTCCTGTTTATGGACTTTAACAAGATGGTAGAGGAACTGGGCAGCATTGAAACACTGAAAACAGATTTCTTCTCCAATGTATCCCATGAGATCAAAACTCCCCTTGCCGTGATCCAAAACAACGCCGAACTTTTGCAGAAAATGCAGCTGACGGAAGAACAGCGCCAGGAGTGTACCGCAACCATTCTCCAGGCAACCAAACGGCTCTCCAATCTGATTACCAACATGCTCAAGCTCAACAAGCTGGAAAAGCAGGTGATC
Source organism: Clostridiales bacterium (assembly GCA_019416395.1). Lineage (GTDB taxonomy): Bacteria > Bacillota > Clostridia > Oscillospirales > Acutalibacteraceae > Acutalibacter. Next base: position 45,693 of record DXXH01000010.1, on the reverse strand, counting down.
AAACCGCTCCCCCAGGTCTATGACGTCTGCAATCAGCTTTGTATGTGCGCCCTGCAGTTTGAGGATACCTGGGAGAAAAAGCGGATCGAATTTGAGGCGGAGATTGAGGATCGTGTGATGATCTGCGCCGACGAGGGGCTGCTGGAAATCGTGTGGACTAACCTTTTGTCCAACGCCTTGAAATTCACCCCGGAGGGAGGCCGTGTAAGGCTGGCACAAACCTCCGATTCCCAAGAGATCACCGTGGTGGTATCCGACACCGGCTGTGGTATGGATGAAAGCACACGAAAAAAAATCTTTGACAAATTTTATCAGGGGGATACCTCCCATGCCACGGAAGGCAATGGACTTGGGCTTGCCTTGGTGCAGAGGATTCTGGAACTGTCCAATGGCTCCATCGCTGTGACTAGTACGCCCGGAAAAGGCAGCACCTTCACAGTGAAACTTCCGGCATCCATCCCCCATGAGGAGCTGCAGCCATGATGCAAGAATCGGAAAACACTTATATCGGATATGAATACAAGGAAATTCAGGTCGCTCGAAAAGACTTGTCCTTGTTTTTAGATTGCTATGAAAACTTCGGCTGGATGCCCGACGAAAACCATCCCACTGATCACGGCGGAGAAACAGTCACCGTTCACCTAAAGCGCAACCGAAAGCTCATCAATAAAATGGAACTGACACGCTTGCAGCGGAATTTTGAATCCTGCATGCAGGAGATTCAGCGGATGGAGCATTCCAAAAAGCAGACTGCAACCCTGTGGTCTTTGCTTGTGGGCTGTGTGGGAACTGCTTTCATGGCAGGTTCTGTTTTTGCGGTCACCAGTGAGCCGCCCCACTATCTTCTCATGGTTCTGCTGGCAGTTCCGGGATTTGTGGGGTGGATCCTTCCGGCGTTTCTTTACCGCTACAAATTTCAGAAGCAGAGCCAAAAAGTGCAGCCTTTTATGGAAGCAAAGTACGAAGAAATTTACCACTTGTGCGAAAAAGGACATTCTCTCCTGTAAGCGTAAAATCAGCTGGCAGCGTTTCTTAACGCCGCCAGCTTTTTCATATTTCACAAACAAAATAGAAGCAGTTGATAAACAAAACTCTCCTATCATAAAGTCAAATCCACAGGAAAGGAGAAGCCGTGATGAAGAAAGCTGTATTAGTAGTGGGTGGTGCCCTAGGCATTCTGGCTGCCGGCGTTCTGGCATGGACACTGATATTCCCATTTATCTGCACAGTACTTCAAAGAATATGGTCCTGCGCCACATCACTGCTGTAAGATAAAAGACCAATCTAGATTCAAATATGGAGGTTATGGTATGAGTGAGTACAAAATGAAGCCCGGAAAAATCGGCAAGAAGGTGATCAGCGCCTATAAGAATATCGAGGAAAAATTCGTGGACACCTTTCTGGAAGAGGACGGCAGCTTGAAAACTGGAGGTATGGCCGAAAAGGTCACCGGAGCCTACAAAAAGATGGAGGATTCCGTGGTGGGCGGCTACAAGAAAGTGGAAGATGCTTTTGTGGACGCTTTCCTGGAAAAGTCAGAGGAAGAAAATCCGGCAGATACGGAACACACCAAAAAGTAACCAGGTATGGGATCTCACCGCCTTATGTCAGATCATTTCCCACTGGAAATTTTATATTGCAATTTCAGAACAGGACGGGATTAACGGCTCAAAGCGGGTCAGCCCATGGTGGAAGGAAAGGTAGTTGACGCAAATGAAAAAAAGGAATTTTGCTTTAGCAGTGCTTCTTGCACTTGGCAGCGCTGTTCTAGCAATTTCTCTGGTGCTGGTTGTGGGACCTCAGTTGAAATCTAGTACAGCCATGGATGGTTCCAAGAGCACACAGAGCATTCAGGAAGAAATCCAGCAGAGGATTGAACAATATACTGGAAACGATGCCTCCCAGAACTCCATTGTGAAACAGAGTCTGGAACGGACGCAGGAGATTGTGGAGGAAGCCCAAGAGATCGCTGGATTAAAATGATGGCTGCCGTTTCATATTTCAGAAACAAAACTCAAACCAGTTTCAAATATTTTCACAGTAAGATTGGCGCATCAAAAAAGCAATGACAGTATGGGAGGTATTCATCCATGAAAAAGAAAAACTTTGTTACACTGATTATGAGTACCGTCGGTGGTATCCTATTTGCGCTGGGAATGTGCATGGCACTTCTGCCGGAGTGGGGAGTTCTGAATCAGGGCATACTTATCGGTGTAGTTGGCGCGGTCATCCTGTTGGCAATGCTGCTGGTGCGGCGTAAAATGGACGGTAAACCCGCCATTGTTTTCAATGCAAGAGCCATCGGCACTACCTTGCTGGGGGTGATTGGAGCCATAGTTCTGGGTGTGGGTATGTGCATGACCATGATATGGAATATGATGATCTCCGGCATCATTGTGGGCATTGTGGGTATCGTACTGCTGTTGTGCCTGATTCCCGTAGTCAAAGGTCTGGAGTAACAAAAAACACGCAGGCAGCCGGACAGGGGTTTGTCTGCGTGTTCCTTTATTGCACTACTTGAAAAAGTGAAGGTAAAAAAAGGGCGGGTAGAAACTTCCTTCCCTCGCTTATAGGGGTACATAACGACAACCATAATTGAAAAGGTTCCCAAATAAGCTCCAAAATTCAAAACACAGGATGAGCGTATATGCATCACAGATACAAACATACCCCGAAGAAAAAAGGAAATCCTATGTGGCGGAAACTCAGCCGGTTCCGTCCACCCTTGATTCTGTCCTCTCTGGGCGCAGCACTTTTCTGCACAGGGTCACTGGCGGCAGTTTCTACTCCCTGGGGAAAAACACTTCCTTCCCCAATTTTGTATATTCTCTATGTCTTGGCAGCCATCTTTTTATTTGCGGCGAGCTGGGCACTTATGGTGTTCGTGAAATCTACATCGCCCGTTCAAACAGCTTCCAGGTTTGCCCACCGGCACATCCTTCTTTCTAAATTGCTGGACGACGGCACTTTCCGAATCGTTTCTGCGGGCTACAGTTCCCTGGTGTTCAACATCTTATTGGCTGCGTCCAAAATTGTAGCCGGATGGTGGTTTTCTTCCCAATGGCTGATGGTATTGGCCGGATATTATCTGGTTCTATGTGTAACAAAATTCTTGATTTTGCGTAACACCCGGGGTAAAACAGCACCATCCCCTGGACAATCACAGGCCATAAAAGAATGGAAAGCATATAGACTTTGTGGTTGTCTTCTTGTTGTATTATCCTTTGCGCTTCAGGGGGTAGCAATCATGATTGTGAAAGAAGGAACTGGTTTCCACTATCATGGGTATCTGATTTTTGTCGTGGCCCTCTATGACTTTTATTGTCTGATCTCATCGATCCTCTACTTGGTGAAAAAACGAAACGCCCACTCCCCGGCTATAATGTCCATGAAGTATATCAGTCTTGCCACATCCCTTGTGTCCATGCTCTCCCTTCAAACCGCGATGTTTGCTTCATTTGGCCAAGAAATGACGCTGGAAAACCAGCAGTTGATGAATCTCCTGACCGGGACAGCCGTTTGCAGCATTTTGGCAGTTTTGGGAATCGCTATGGTCATTGTGACAAATAAAAAAACGAAAGCATTAAGGAATTCATCCTTGGGGCAAATAGAAAAAGCACCAAGTAAATTTGAAAATTGATAGTCACAGAAACAATGGTCACACCCTTGTTAAAGGCATTCCTTTTTTATATCAGCGCAATTTTTGCTGCGGGGGTTGACCTTTTTTGACCTACTTTTGCTGTGATCCATTTTCTGACCCAGAACGTGGTATCAGCCAGTGGCATAGGTACCTCTATGTGAGTTATGTCTTGCAAAAACCACCAGTGAACACCCCAAAAAAGGGTCTGACAGGTCTTTGGATATGCCTAACCACTACTCCTACCCGGGAGAGAATGCGAGCCGACCGAGGCAGCAGCCGAAAACGCAGTTTCAAATCCTGCCCCACTGCCTGCATTGCTTTGATATCGGGCACCAGTCTCTGCACATGCAAGTACTTTCATTTGCTCACCCCCTAGTGTAGCACTTACATCTTCCTACAGCAGGGGGATTTTGTCTATTGTCCGTTTTTCTGGTTGCGTTTATGGCAGCCTGAGGTATTTTTGTTTTTTCGTCCTTTGATCCGCCAGTAAAATGCCCCTGCCGGGGCCTAGAAAGGCTCACGACAGGGGCATGATGTAATATTAAGCTCAGACCTTGGCGGCCAGATTGTTCTGGAGCGTCTTGAGGGCACCGGCAATGGTTTCCCGGGCGTAATCGTATCCCAAGGTGGTATCCACCGCAATGTGAAAGTTACGGGCCAGGCCCCAAACATGGCGAGTGTAATACTGGTAGTAGCTGGCGCGCTTGGCGTCTCCCTTGGCCATGATAGCCCGGGCACCAGCGGCATCACAGTGATCGTACTCCATGATGCGGGCAATGCGGGCTTGCTCCGAAGCCTGCAGCCAGACCCGCAGGCAGTGGGGATCGTCCCGCAGGATCCAATCGGAGCAGCGTCCCACGATGACGCAGTTGCCCTTGCGGGCCACATCCAGAATGATGGAGCGCTCCGCCGAAAAGACCTCATCTTTGGGAGATTCCTGGGCAGGGGCGTAGGTGTACATCTGGGTCAGCAGGTCGTAAAGGACGCTGCTGGTCATGCTTTCCTCTTGCTCTTCAATGAACTTGGTACTGTAACCCGTGGTGCCTGCAGCGCGGCGAATGATCTCATCGTCGTAAAAGTCATACCCCAACTGTTCGGCCAGCTTACGGCCAATCTCCCGGCCGCCGCTGCCGTACTCCCGGCCAATGGCAACCACAAAGCCGGAGCCACCTTCCCGGATCTCCTGGGACTCGGCTTTCTCCTGGACACCGAAGAGCACTCCCGGCAGGAAGTGCAGCACCCGGCCAAAGATACGTGCAATGAAACCCACCACCAGCGCGGCAATGATGGTTCCCTCCCGCACACCGGCCAGCTTGCCCGAAAGCACAAAAGATACCACCACTGCAATGACCGTGATGGAGACGTCAAAGCAGACCTTGGTAGTACCGAACTCGGTCTTCCAGGTCATGACGACGGCACGGACAAAGGACTCACCGGGAAGCATTGCCACATTGGCCAGCACTTCCAGGTAAACACCAAAAGCCAGCACCACACAGCCCGCCAGCAGGCTGGCCAGCTTGAGCGGATAGGACTGAGGCACGAGAAAGGACAGCCAGACCATCGTCAAGTCAATGAACCAGCCGAAGGCCATGGAAATGGGAATTTGGAGAAGATGCTCCAGCTTGAAGTTTTTCCGCAAAATAATCAACTGAAGCAAAATCAAAACCAGACTGAACACCACGGTGAAGCCACCCAGCGTCCAGGGAAAGTTAAGGCTCAACACATAGGGAATGGCCGAGATGGGCGAGGTGCCCAGATCCGCCTTTGTGATCATGCTGACGCCCAGTGAGCTGATAAACAGCCCGAACAGGAATACCAGATACCGCTTTGCCTTTTCTACCATACTCAATGATTTCCCTCCGATAAATTGTGATAGATGGAGGCAAACACCCGCAAAAACGCCTCCCGATCCGCTTCGGGCACTGATTGAAAGGCTTCCTCCTCCAGGCGTGCGAAGGTTTCCCGGACCTTCTGCGCCAGATCGCGTCCCTGCGGCGTCAAAAAGACGTAGTAGGTCCGCCGGTTGCCGTTCAGGGTGCGGCGTTCCAGCAGCTTGCGCTCCTCCATGCGGTTGAGCACCGAGGTCAGCGACGCCGCCTCAATATGGCAGCCACGGGCGATCTCGGTCTGATTGGAGCCGTCGTGCTCGGACAGGTATTCCAGCACCTTAGGTTGTCCGATGGTCAGCCCGGTATCCTTCAGGTCAGCCAGCAGCCTTTTGTGCACCAGCGCCTGGTTTGCCATCAGCAGGTAGTGAAAGGTTCCTTCCATGATCGGCAGCTCCTTTTTAATGTTAGAATTCTAATTATTTTAATACTAACTTTAGCAGTATAGACTTTTTATCTACGGTTGTCAAGAGGACGCTTTGGATCATGACCCAGAAAGCCTTCTGATTGCCGTTGAAGCAGCCCATAATATTTACGATTTTGCTGGCCACACCGTATCCAGAGGCAGTCTCCAGGCCCAGGCGGTTCACAAATGCCCGGAGAGCCAGAGACGAAAGCTGGGTTTATGGTGGAAGATGTGCAGGATTTTCCTGAGGCCAAAGGCACTTTATCACATTTCTGCACGTGGTAAGCGGCGCCTGATTTGAAACATTGCGCTGGTGCAAAGTCTTATGCGAACTGCTCTACGCCACTGATTCCCTGTTCCAAACAAATCTGCATACCGCAGGTTTGGGAAACGCTACCGAAAAGGTCCGGATATCACCCCAGATCGGATCCGCTTGCAAACACCTTGGTGTCGTGCTAGAATTTAAAGAAAATAAACCGAATTGGGAGGGATACGCAATGGAAACGGAACGAATTGACCGGGTGTTGCAGGCCATGAAGGCTAAGGGGCTGACTCAGATGATTGTCTGCGACCCCCAGAGCATTGACTACTTGACGGGAGTATACATTGAACCCATGGAACGGCTGTTCGCGCTGTACCTGCGCACCGACGGCCAGCACATTTTCTTTTTTAACAAGCTTTTCACCGTGCCCCAGACCTCTATTCAGGAAGTCTGGTTTACAGATACCGACGATTTTATCGGCATGATGGCCCAGCGCATGCAGGCTGGCCAACCATTGGGCATCGACAAGGAGTGGACAGCCCGCTTTCTCCTTCCGCTGATGGAACAGATGCCCGGCACCACTTTTCAATTGGCCAGTGACTGCGTGGACAGCGTGCGGGCCTGTAAAGATTCGGCGGAGCAGGAACTGATGCGCATGAATTCCCGTCTAAACGATGAGGCCATGAACCGGGCCGTGGCTTATATTCGAGAAGGCATGACCGAGCATCAAGTGGCCGACTACTTGATGGATCAGTACCAAGAGTTGGGTTGCGAAAAAACTTCCTTCCCCCCTATCGTATCCTTTGGCGCCAACGCCGCCGACCCCCACCACATGCCGGACGACACCGTCCTGAAAGCCGGCGACTGCATTGTGCTGGACATCGGTGGCCGCAAAGAGGGTTATTGCTCGGACATGACCCGCACTTATTTCTGCAAGAAGGTTTCTGAAAAGCATGCAGCTATTCACGACCTGGTGCGCCGGGCCAACGAAGCGGCGGAAGCCCTGGTGCGTCCCGGGGTGCCGCTGTGCCAGTTGGACAAGGCTGCCCGGGATTTGATCTCCCAGGCAGGCTACGGCGAATACTTCACCCACCGGCTAGGCCATTTCATCGGCCGCACCGACCATGAGCAAGGCGACGTTAGCAGCGTCAATACTGCCCTGGCCCAGGAAGGCATGGTTTTCTCCATCGAGCCGGGTGTCTACCTGCCTGGTGAGATGGGCGTTCGGGTAGAAGACCTGGTGCTGGTCACCGCCGATGGCTGCGAGGTACTCAACCAGGTGGACAAGCATTGCCAGACCATCGGCTGAGCCTTTTTCCATACAACATGAAACCGTGGGAAAAGCCACTGTTTGTGAAGCTCTTCCCGCGGTTTTTTATGGACATGGTTCTCTACTTTACAAATACACAAAGCAGGCACACATGGTATTTTTCTTGGACTCGAATCCAAGAAGAGTGTTTTCCAGGCAGTGACGCATTCTCAAACCTCCAGTCAGCAGATCAAAAAAATGGCTCAGTTTTTTCCACAAGCCATTTCCTGTTTTCATAATTTCAAACCCCCAGGTGATGATTACCTGGGGGTTCTTATTATATTGTTTGAGAACCAAAGGCTATCCGTCTCCAAATACATCGTTGAAGAAACCACGGTAGTCCACCTCGACCGGCGCTGCTATATCGGCCATCAACTGGGCTTCGTCGTCAAACACCCGTTCCTCATACATGAGCCGATAGCTTAACCAGTCATTCTCCAAATAAAGAATACCAGGGTGTCCCCAAAAATTGCCGTCCACCTTTTCATTGGACACAAGGGGTTCCGCACTATAAGTGGGCCGATACAGGGAAGCGCCAATTGCCCTCCCGTAGGTGTCGCCGGACCGGTAATATATCCGGTTCACCACGGCTTTTTCCGCCCGCATCTCATAAGAACATCCCCAGACATTGATATGTTTAAAATAAAAGGATTTTTCTTCCCAAGCATCGGAATGGACAACCTCAACCGGAACCAAGGAAGGCTGTTCCTCACAAGCACTTCCTGTGAACGTGCCATCCGGCTGGCAAGATTCCAAAATTCTGTCCGCAAGGCCCACCAAACGCTCTGAGTTCTTTCTGTCTTGCCGCAACGCAGCCGCAAAGGAAGAAAACATCTGGGAAGTCCCCAAATACTCCTTGGTGAAGGAGCAGAAGGAAGCGGAAGCGTACTCCTGTAGGGTAATTTTATAATAGGGCTCTGCTTTCCGGTTCTCAGTTTGTTGGTTACACATTCCTGTTCCTCTTTCTCCATGATGCCTCACGTTAGGACCTGCTTTTGTTTTCTCGTCAAAAGATACATTCTCATAGACGAGAAAACGCCGTCTAAATGGGTTTCTGTAATTTCATTTTACCACAGGAGAAAATAAAATTACAATACAAAAACCTAGAAGATCCCCTATTTGTCAGCCAACGCTGAACGTTTAAAATGCCCCCTGAGTGTCTGTTACTCAGGGGGCATTCCTGCTCTTTTTGGTTTCTGTTCCGTTTCTTTTTTATTTGTTCCCTGTTTTCCAGGGCCGCGTTCCGTCTATGTACGGCGAATTCGCCGTATGTTTCACAGATTCAAAGCCGCCTTATATCCTTCCGCAATCGCGGTCAGAGCATTTCCAGCCTTTACCGCACCGCCAATCACCTGCACATTCTCGCACAGGGCCTTGGCCTGGCTCTCCAGAGGATTGTAGGCCCGGTAACCAAAAGCGGAAATCACAGTGACAGCAGGGAGCGTGACCTTCTCCCCTTGCGCGTTTTCATAGGTGACGCCGTCCGGACCGATCTTCTCTACCTTGGCGTTGGTAAGGACCTTCACATGGGCGTCCTGCAAATACCCCAGCAAACAACGGCGGGTAAAGACCATCATGTCTTTCAGGATATCGTCCTGCATTTCCAGGATCGTCACATCCGGGTGGGCCTCAGCCACAAACTGGGCTACCTCGCCACCCACTTCGCCGCCACCGCACACAACCACCGGTCCTGCGGGAACTTTTGCTTTGCCCAGCATCACATCTTCCGCCACCACCACATTGGCTCCGTCGATACCGGGAATGTGGGGAGTAAGAGGCGTAGCGCCGGTAGCCAAAATCACGGCGTCGGGCTTCTCCGACTTCAACAATTCCTCAGTGACTTCCGTATTCAGGTGAATGGGTACATTCCGGTCTTGCAGGCTCTGGCGCAAGGAAGACACCAGCGTGGCCAATTCCCCTTTGCCTATGGGATAAGCCGCGCTTTTAAACTGGCCACCCAAATCCTGGTTTTTCTCGTACACCGTTACCTGATGGCCCAGCTTGGCTGCGGTTTCCGCCGCCATCAATCCGCCGGGGCCACCGCCTACCACCATAACTTTTTTGGGTTTCTGGGTGTGGGTAAGCTCGTTTTCATATTCCTTGCCAATCCGGGGATTTGCCAAACAGGTGATGCTGGAGTCCTCAAACAGCTTTTGCTCGCAGCCTTGCAGACAGCCAATGCAATAGCGGATCTCAGCAAACTGGCCGTTCTGAGCCTTTACGGGCAGGTAAGGATCTGCCAGAGAACCCCGGCCCATACCAATGAAATCGGCCTTGCCCATTTTCAGCAAGGTATCGGCCAAGCGGGGATCGTTGATACGGTTGGTCAAAATCACCGGTACAGTAAGCAGCTCCTTGACCTGCTGAGCTCCCTGCATATTCAGAGCGTGTTCGGTGAACATGGGGGCAATGATCTGCCGCAGGGCCGGGCTGGCGTACATGCCGTTGGAAATGTGTACAGCGTTAAAGCCCAGTTCCTCACAGTGACGGGCCAGCACAAAGCTTTCCGCCTCAGTGCGGCCGCCCAGCAAATACTCGTTGACAGACATCCGCACGATTACGGGGAAATCCTCTCCCACAGCTTGCCGCACAGCGGCGTACACTTCGTCCAGAAAACGGGCACGGTTGTCAAAACAGCCGCCATACTCGTCCACACGCTTGTTGGTATAGGGAGACAGGAACTCCGAGATCAGATATCCGTGAGCGGCGTGGATCTCAATACCGTCGAAGCCGGACTCTTTGCAGCGGCGGGCACAGTCTCCAAAATCCCGGACGATCTGGTGGATTTCCTCTACGGTGATTTCCCGGGGCATCTCCTGGAGCAGAGGATCCATGGTGGCGGAAGGGGCCACCGGCTGCACTCCGCCATTGACAAAGTGCGTGGACTGCCGCCCGGGATGGTACATCTGGCAGAAAATCTTAGAGCCGTGCTGGTGAATGGCCTGAGTCAGCTTTTGATTGCCGGGTACCTGCTCGTCGTTGTACAAGCCGGGGATAAACCGGTATCCCTTTGCGTTCTCGTTGACTGCGTAATCTTCTGTGATGATCAGGCCCCAGCCGCCTTTGGCCTTCTCTTCCAGATATTTGATAAACCGGTCGGTAACCATGCCGTCTTCGGTGCAGAAATTGGTCACCATAGCAGGAACCACCAGTCGGTTGGGAATCTGGCATGAGCCGATCTTTTTTGCAGAAAACAATGTGTCTAACATTTCAGAAGCCTCCCTGATTTTACCGGATACTTTCCGGGCTTTTCTGGCACCATTGTATGCCCTGCAATCATTGGAAGGTCAACGCAAAAAAAGAGACCGCTTTTTTGTGGAAAAAGCGGAATCTCTTTTCCTTCATGGGAGTTTTCCCCCTGTATCCCGAGAGCGTGAAAAAGTCTTCCGCCGGAAAAAGTCTGGAACCCTTACAGGGTTTTCTCCCGCAAGGGGATATGCAATTCCACCAGGCGTATTTGTTTTCCCTCTTCCACACCCCGGCCCAAAAGCACCGCGTCCATCGTACCGCCTTGCTCATATCCGATCTCTTTGACATACTCCAGAGCGGGCTGGGCATACTCTCGCCGGAAATGGCCCACAGGTCCAAGATCCGCTATACCACACAGGCAGATCCGGGCAGGGCGGTAACGCATGTTCTCCAAATTGGTGAGCTCCAACGCATCTGCGTAACGCTTTTCCAAATAAAATCCCCAAAGCTGGTGATCCCCCACCTCTTCAAAACACGGATTCCAAAAAGGAGCCACTTTTTCGGAAAACAGCAGCCGTCCCATTTGACTGTCCAGTTCAATTGTCCCGTACTGGTCTCCATCACCCTGGATCAGGGGGATAAAATAGTGCTTCGGAATTTGGCGGATCCAATGGTTTTTCAAATTCAAATGAGCGGTTTGTGCACGCTGGGCCATCTGTTCCACCCGGTCCAAGAGCAGCTGTTTATAGGCCACTTCTTTGGCCAGCTCCTGGCGGTGCATCAGCAACTGTGCCCGGGACTTTTCCAAAAAATCCCCTTCCCACATCTCCCGCATACGTTTCACCGGAATGCCCCAGCTCTTGTACTGAACGGCATCCATCAGCTTAAAAACGTCTAAAATATCATAGCTGCGGTAGTTGTTGGCCTCATTCCGTTTGGGAGTGATCAACCCCCACTTTTCATAATACCGCACCATCTCCCGGGAGAGATTGAGGAACTCCGAAACATCGCGAATACTATACTCCACACCGCCCACCTCACAGGATAACTTTCGTTTATTATATCATTCCAGCGGGAAGAAACCAATCAGGAATTGCCACCACATCCACGATCTCACACTGAGTGTTCATCAATCCAATCGTTTTTTCCATACGTTTTACCTATTCTTTTCCAGAAAGCGCAGGTATTGGACAGCCTCTTTTTTCGGGAGTATACTAACACAAAGAGCTTTTTAGGAGAGGATACCATGAAGAAAACACAGGCAAAAGCGCCCGATCCCATTCCCTTCGGCCCGGAGGCCTTCGCCCCCCAGGACCGCACCACTGTCCGCTGGCTAGGCGGCGCAGGGGCTCTCATCAACTGCCGGGGAACGACTCTGCTGATTGATCCCCTGTTGGAAGGATTTGACATGCCCTTGCTGGTGGATTCCCCATTGCAGGTAAAGGACGTACCCCAAATAGACGCCGTCTTACTGACGCACAGCGACAACGACCACTTCAGCCGGGAAACCTGCCAAGATCTAGGGCCGGTGTGCCGGTCCTTTCACGCTCCCCACTACGTGGCAGGACTTTGCCGGGAATTGGGGCTTTTTGGAATAGGCCATGACATCGGGGAAACATTTTCAGTAGGGCCGGTAGAAGTCACCCTGACCCCGGCAGATCACGCTTGGCAGAATCATGTCCCCGGAGCGGCGGACCGGGTATTCCAGCCAGAGGACTTCTGCGGTTTTTGGCTGGACACCCCTGACGGTTCCATTTGGGCGGTGGGCGACTCCCGCCTGCTCGAGAAACATCTGCATATGCCCACTCCGGATTTAATCCTTTTCGACTTCTCCAACAACGAGTGGCATATTGGTTTGGACAATGCAGTAAAGCTGGCGAATGCCTATCCAAACACTCCCTTACTATTGTGGCACTGGGGCTGTGTAGACGCTCCGGACATGGATCCCTTTAACGGAGATCCCAACGAACTGAAAGCCCGCATTCAAAACCCCAACCGGGCTTTGGTACTGGCTCCTGGCCAGCCCCTGGACTTATGCAGGGTGGCCGCCGCACACAAATAAGTCCGTTCTATCAATTTTAACTTTTCCAAACTATCTTGGAAGGCATTTTGAGTGATTGGGCATTTTCCCCATACCTGTAGTAAAGGCCACCAGGCTCCCAACACGCTTTCCAGACTGGGCCGCTCCCATTCTCCCGCACAAAAACCCATTTGACAACCTTTTCCCTTCGTGCTATATTGAGGCAAATATTGCTGTGTTCGCGTTGAAACAAGGCAAAACGAGGGGATACAATGTGAAAGCGCCAATGATCAATCTAGGAATTCTGGCTCACGCCGATGCTGGCAAAACCACCGTCACCGAACAACTACTTCTTTTGAGCGGCAGTATCCGGAAGGCGGGCAGCGTAGACAGCGGAACCACCCAAACCGACTGGCTTGATGTAGAGCGCCGCAGAGGCATCTCGGTCCGCTCCGCTTCCGTGGTTTTGGAAAAAGACGGGGTGCAGATCCATCTCATCGACACCCCGGGCCATGTAGATTTTCTGGGAGAAGTGGAACGCTGCCTGAGCGTTTTAGATGGCGCTGTTCTGGTGCTCTCGGCAGTGGAAGGCGTGCAGGCTCAGACCAGGCTGCTTTGGCGTGCCCTGGACAAGTTAAAAATCCCCGTACTGCTTCTGGTGAACAAGATAGACCGCATGGGCTGTGATCTTTCCGGTGTTTTGGCACAGCTCCGCCAAGAGTGCTCACCAAAATTGTGGATTCCCCAGCGGGTTGAGGATCCCGGTACAGACGGCTGCCAAATACTCCCCAGTGACACATGCTGGGAAGACGCACTGGCTTGCGCCGCAGAATATGACGACGCTTTGGCGGAAGCGTATTTAAACGATCAACCGGTAGACCAGGAACGCCTTTTCCAAGCCCTCGGGAAAGGCGTGGCAGAACGACAGGTATTTCCCGTACTTTTCGCCTCGGCCAAACAGGGAAAAGGGTTGGACGCTCTGCTAAAAGGCATTGTTGACTATCTTCCTCGTGCCGCTGGGCAGGATCAGGCTCCCCTTTCCGCTGTGGTCTATCAAGTGACCCACGATCCGGTCATGGGCAAAGCCGCCCATCTCCGGATTTTCTCGGGTACGCTGAAAAACCGGGATAACGTCCCCGTTCCAGGGGGGACAGGGGTGCAAAAAATCACCCAAATCCGCCGCTTCTACGGTTCTAAGAGCGTGGATATCGGCCAGATTCACAGCGGGGAAACCGGCACGGTGTATGGACTTTCACAGGTTCGTGCCGGGGACGTGCTGGGAGAAGCGCCACCCCGGGAACTGTACCACCTGGCGGTGCCATTACTCCAGGTACAAGTGTATCCCCCTTCTCCAGAACAACTTCCGGCCCTGAATGAAGCCTTGCAGGAGCTTTCCCAGGAAGACCCTTTGCTGGATCTGGAATGGGTACCGGAAAGCCGGGAGCTACACCTGCACATCACAGGGAAAATCCAGTTGGAAGTTCTCTCCGAGATCATTCGGGAGCGGTATCAGCTGACCCCAACGTTTTCCCAGCCCACGGTCATTTACAAGGAAACCCCTGCTTCCACTGCGCAAGGAGAGGAAGTCTACCTGGCCCCCAAGCCTTGCTGGGCAGTGGTAAAATTATTGGTGGAACCCCTTCCCCGGGGCAGTGGGATCCAGTTTGAATCGATCATCAAAGAAAAGGAACTGCCCTACCGCTATCAGAATCATGTGCGGCAAAGCCTGCCCGGCGCATTGAAACAGGGGCGGTTGGGTTGGGAAGTTACCGACGCCAAATTCACGCTTATCGGCGGGCAGCATCACCATGTGCACACCCACCCCCTGGATTTCTTTGTGGCAACCCCTGTGGCCGTACAGCGGGCCCTTGTCAACAGCGGCACCCTTCTTTTGGAACCCATGGTGCAGGTGACCCTTTCCGGTCAGGAAGAGCTGTTAGGACGGGTGATTCGGGACATGGTGTCCATGCGGGGCGATTTTGACACACCCGCCATTCACAAGGGTTGGTTCACCTTGGAAGCAAAGCTCCCAGTTGCCACCTCTCTAGACTATCCCGTCACTTTCCGTTCCATGACCTCGGGAAAAGGCGTATACGCTTCCCAATTTGCCGGCTATCAGGAGTGTCCCCCCGGCGAAGGGCAAGAAGCTCCCCGCCGCGGGGTAGACCCTTTAGATCACTCCAAATGGATTCTTTACGCCCGCAGCGCAATGCAGTAAGACATTTTGATTCCTAAAAAGCAGTTTCCCCCTGAGCAACCGGGGGTTGCGATTCCATTTTTCTTTCAGGGACTGGAGAAAACGCTTTTTCAGAGGTGTGCGTTTCGTCCCCCTTTATTCCATACCCTCATGGTGATCCTTTTCTCTTCCATAAAAAATCAGGCGAGCAGAACCGGTGTGTTCTGCCCGCCTTTTTGTATGATGAAAATAGATTTAGTCCTGATTATCCTGTTTTTCTACGGGTTCCAGCCCGGTTCTTTCCCGGATAAACATTTCCAAGATCTCAGCTGTCTTATCAATTCCCAGACGGGTGCTGTTGATACACACATCATATCCCCGGGAATCGCCCCATTTTACTTCCGAATGACGGTTATGGTATTTCTTTCTCGTTTTATCATGGCGGGCAACTTTGGTCGCAGCCTCTTCCCAACTGATATTGTGGCGTTTGCTCACCCGTTGGATCCGGTCTTCCTTATCGCCCAGCACAAAAAAGGAAACCAGCCTTTCCTCTCCCCGGAACAGTTCGTCGGCACAGCGCCCTACGATGACAAAGGATTCCCCGGAAGCCGCCTTTTTCCGCAAATACTCAAATTGCATTTCCGCCACGATTTCCTCGATGGAATTGGTATACCCTTTCACGCTTCTGGAAAACAAAACATTGCGCTTTTGCTCGTCATATTTCTCCAGGTACTCAATGCGGATATTTTTTTCCTCAGCAATATCCTCCAGAATCCGGCGGTCATAATAATTGATTCCAAAATATTCCGCAATTTTTTTCCCTACATAGTGGCCTCCGCTTCCAAATTCCCGGCTTAGAGCAACAATCACTTGCTTTTTCATGACTTCTTCCCCTTCTCTCAACAATTAACAATACCGCACGAAAATAATCACCATGGAGATCGTAACCACAATGACCGTAGCGGGAACCGCCGTTCTACAATAGGTTTTCCAATCGATAAAGTAGCCGTTGCGGGAAGCCACAGAGGTCCCCACCACATTGGCAGATGCCCCGATGGGCGTAGCACTGCCGCCAATATCCGTCCCCATGGCAAGGCCCCAGGCCAAAACAGAAAGATCCACCCCCTGGGTTGCCGACAGGGTCTTGATCACCGGAATCATGGTAGCTGCAAAGGGAATGTTATCCACAAAGGCACTGGCAATAGCGGACAGCCAAATGATGATGCCAACCATCAGCTTCAAGTTGTTCCCGCTGATTTGCCCGATAAAGCCAGCCAACAACTCCAGCACATGGGTCTGCTCCAAACCGCCTACCACAATAAACAATCCCACGAAAAACAGCAGGGTTTTATAATCCACACCACGCAGCAGCTTTAAAGCGTCCTTCCAGAACACCGCCAAAGTCACCACAGCAATCACCACGCCGATCAGGGCCACTGTCAATCCGGTTGCGGAATGAGTGGCCAGCAATACCACCGCAGCGGCGAAAATCAGGCAGCTGAAAATAAAATCCCGCTTACTGCTGATTGCGCTGACGGGGGACGGAATGGTGGCAAGATCCACTCCCGTGCTTCCGGCGGCAGCCAATTCTTTCCGGTACACAAAGAAGAAATAACAGACAACCGCCACCAGGCCCACACCGGCGATCAATCCGGTATTCACCAGGAAATCAGCAAAGGAATACCCCAGCGAGGTGCCGATGATGATGTTTGGGGGATCGCCGCACATGGTAGCGGATCCGCCCAGGTTCGCACAGAAGATTTCCGACAGGATCATGGGGATTGGATTGAACTTGAGAAGCTTTGCCAATTCCACCGTGACCGCGGCCAAAAACAAAATCACCGTGATACTGTCGATGAACATAGCCAACACCGACGAAAGCAGCATGAACGCGATAAAGATGGGAATGGTTTTATAGTGGACCAGCTTTGCCAGCGCCAGACAGAGCCATCGGAAGAACCCGGCTTTCGCCATGCCTTCCACCATAATCATCATGCCCAGAATAAACACAATAGTGGCCCAGTTGATCCCCAGAGAGGATTCTGCACTCTCCGAGGTGGCGTACCAGAATTCCACTGTAAAAAAGCTGTTTAAATTCAGCGTTTTCCAAATGGCGTCTGTGCTTCGCATTACAGCACCAAACACCAGAAGGATCATCACGCCCCCACAGCCCAACGTAATATAGTGCCGCTCGATCTTTTCCATAACCACAAGTATAAACATGGCAATAAAAATTACCACTGCCAAAACCTGCGCTAAAATCATCGCCCTTCACCGCCTCAGCTAAAACCCTAAAATTTTTATTAATTAAGAATTGATTTTATACTACTTTTAGGTATTTTGCAAGAGAAAGAGAAGATTTTTTTGTATTTCCCGCCATCTTCCCTACACAATGGTTTCTATGATTTCTCCAAATGCTTAGCCCATTGCCGGAAAAGGATAAAAAAAGAGCGGGTATTACGCCCGCTCTCACAAAAGATCATAGGGTATGGAGTTTTTACTCTTCCGGAACTGGGTTGTTGAAATCCACCAGGTGCTCCAATTCCCCCACATATTCGGTTCTGTCCGCCGTCTGATGGCCAGCCTTCGCAGCATAAGCCTTGACGGACGCCTGGGATTTCCCGATGGGCTGGATCGTGCCCGCTCCGGCCACGCATCCCCCGGGGCATCCCATACCTTCCAACAGGAATCCATCGTATTTCCCGGTTTTGGTTGCCAGCGCCATCAGCTTCCGGCAATCCTTCAAGCCTTCCGCACAGGCCACCTGAATGGTCCGTTCCGGGCATTTCTCCCGGATCACATCCATCACCGCCTTGGCCACACCCCCGGAAACGGCGAAACCGCGCCCATCTGCCGAGGAGTCGTTCACTCCGCCTGGGCGCTCCGCGATGGTGTCCAAATCAATGCCCCGGGCAGCAAAAATACCGGCCATCTCCTCAAAAGTCAGGACAAAGTCCACTTCACTGCGCACAGTGGGGTCCATCGCTTCCAGCTTCTTGGCGGAACAGGGACCAATAAACACCACTTTGGAACCAGGCCGGGTATGCTTGATCAACCGTGCAGACAGAGTCATAGGCGTCAGCGCCATGGAAACACACTGGGCATGGTCCGGAAATGTTTTCTTTGCCATGGTGGCCCAAGCCGGACAACAGGACGTGGCCATAAAAGGCAGGTTATCCGGGACATTGTCCAAGAAATCATCCGCTTCTTGAACTGCGCAAAGATCCGCACCAATAGCCACTTCAAAAACGTCTGCAAAGCCCAGCTTTTTCATGGCAGCCCGCAGTTTTCCCGCTGTCACCTTGGGACCAAACTGCCCCACAAAAGCCGGGGCCATGGCAGCGTACACCTTTTCCCCGGACTGGATCTCCCGGATAACCTGGAAGATCTGGGACTTATCTGCAATGGCGCCAAAGGGACAATTTACCAAACACATGCCGCAGGAAACACATTTGTCATAGTTGATATCCGCTTTTCCCTGGTCATCTGAGCGAATGGCATCCATGCCGCAAGCGGCGGCGCAGGGCCGTTCCTGAGTGATGATGGCATGATAGGAGCAAACATCTCCGCACCGTCCACATTTGACGCACTTCTGGGGATCGATAATGGCGCGGCCAATAGTACGGTCCACATGAATGGCGTCCCTGGGGCAGACTTCCACACAGGGATGGGCCAGACAGCCCATGCAGCCGTCCGTCACCATCACCCGTTTTTCCGGACAGGCATTGCAGGCGAATTTAATCACATTGATCAGAGGCGGCGTATAGTACGTTTCCGGCCGGTCCGCCGCTTCGATCCCCTCGGAGATAGGAGCCTGCTCCCCGGCGCCCCGGCAGGGAAGCCCCATGGCTAAGCGCAGCCGCTCTCCCACGATGGCCCGTTCCAAAAACACGTCGTTTCGAAAATTGGCCACTTCCCCTGGAATGATTTTATAGGGAAGCTTTTCGATCTGTTCCGCTACCGGTTTGGTTTCCTGATAGGCCATGCGGGCTACTTCCCGGAAAACCTGATGCCGAATCATTTGAATGCGGGTTTCAATGCCTCTCATAACGTATTTGTACCTCCACAGGACGTATTTTCACAGTGGGAAAGCTCACTCCCACACAGCTTTTTTCCACGGGCGGCGCCGTTTGGCGCCCATCTGGAACAGATAAGAGTTCTTTCCAGAAATCCGCATACAGGATATCACAAGTCCTGGGAAAAATCAATGAAAAGAAAAATTATTATTCTTTCTTTTTTAATTTAAAAACCACCCCTACTCCACCGGTTCCACTTTCTGAAACCAGTTTTCTTTTCCTGGATCGTTTTGGCAACCAGCATTTTCAAAACTCTTCAGAAAACTTCATACCCTTCCCGGAAGAAAAGCAAAAAGGGCTTCCCGAAAATTCGAGAAACCCTTTTCGAATGAAGGATAGATCTTATCTAGGTGGAAACTCCCCTCTGGAAAAGAGAGTCTCCGGCGAATGCTGAATGTACGTGGCTTTCCCGCTTATTCCATTACCCGAATAGCGTGGTAGCCTTCGTGAACAGCGGTCAGGATCTTCCGAGGAGCAATGGCGTCGCCGATCACTGTAACATCGTCGTAGTTGCTCTCCAGCAGGTCTTCCAGCTGGTTGTTGGCTTTGAAGCCCGCAGCGTTGAACACGGTGTCGCAAGCCAGCGTAATGGTTTCCCCGTCTTTCTCGTAGGTGACGGAATCGGGAGTGATGTTGGTCACCTTAGCTCCAGCTGCCACCTTTACGCCACGGTCTTTCACCATGTTGCGCAAATGCTGGTCATTGTTCAAGCAGTGAGCAGCGTTGAACAGGATATCGGGCATCATTTCCACGATGGTTACCTCGTCGGCATGGGGAGCAATGTCGCAGGCAGCCTCGGTGCCAGCCAGGCCGCCACCGATGATGACCACTTTCTTGCCGGCGGTGACGTTGTGAGTCAGGTACTCGGACACGGGAGTGGCAATTTCAATGCCCGGGATGGGAGGCTTGGCGGGATCGGAACCTGCTGCCAGAATCACCTTATCCCAGTGACCGCCCAGAACATTTTCCGCGGTAGCGGTTCTGTTATAGCGAACCTTCACGCCCAGCTTGTCGCACTGCACCTTCATGTAATTGATCAGCTTGATGATATCCGCTTTGAAGTCGGGACCGCCAGCAGCCCAAAGGGTACCGCCCAGACGGTCGGTCTTCTCCCACAATTCTACGTCCCAGCCACGCTGACGGGCAGTGATAGCGGCGGACATACCGCCAGGGCCGCCGCCAATGACCAAAATGGACTTCTTGGAGCCATCAGGCTTGGGCAGGGCGTAATCCCGCTCGGCGTAGCAAGTGGGGTTCACAGCGCAATAGTAATGCTTACCGGAGAAACCGGCCAGCAGACATTCATTGCAGCCAACGCAGGGACGAATATCCTCATACCGGCCTTCCTTGACCTTGGTGGGCCAATAGGGATCCGCCAGCATTTCGTGGCCCAGGCCCAGATAATCCAGGGTCCCGTCCTCGATCACCTTGTTGGCCAGCTTGGGATCGAACAGTTTGCCGTCGCCCAACACGGGAATATTCACAACTTCCTTGATGGCCTTCTGCACGTCCAGCTTGTGGCCAGGCTTGGAATAAATGGTGGTGATAGCCTGATACCACTCCTCATAGCAACCGGTATCCACATGCAGGGCGGTCACACCGGCCTTTTCAAAGATTTTGGCCATTTCAATACCCTCGTCCAGGGTACGGAAGCCTTCCACCCGCTGGTCAGGAGTAAATTTCACCAAGATGGGGAAATTCTTCGGCACATTCTTTTTGATCGCGTCGATGCATTCCAGGGTGAAGCGCATACGGTTCTCCAAGCTACCGCCATACTCGTCGGTACGGTTGTTCCACTGTTTGGACTGGAACTGGTCCAGCAGATAGCCGCCGTACGCGTGAAGCTCTACGGCATCTGCCCCAGCGTTGATGGCCAGGCTGGCAGAATAGCCCACTTTTTCCACCAGGTAATGAATATCTTCCTTGGAGAAGGGCTTGCAGATCAGGTCCTTATACCAGAACGCCCCCACGGAACCTGCGGAATAGGGCGGGGTGAAAGGATCGGTGAACTGCTGGCGTCCCAGTCCGGGAGACAGCTGGACGCACACCTTAGCGCCGTAATTGTGGCAGCGCTCGATCAGCATGTTCAGACGCTCCACATGATGGAAATTGGACAGCTCGGTGCAAGGCCGCGCCTCGTATTTTGTGGAAACCACGTTGGCGCCGGTGATAATCAGGCCAGCGCCGCCCTTGGCCCGCTCCATAAAGTAGTCAATGCCTTCGTTGCAGTAAGAACCGTCAGCCTCGCCGGTTGTTCCCATGGGGGACATGAAAATCCGGTTTTTCAGCTTCATGGAACCCAGTTGGGTTTTATCAAATAAACTGTGCATGGTAATTTCTCCTCGCAAAAATAATCCAGTTGGTTTGCTTTTATTCCATACAAAGAAAGTTCGTTTTCAAGGCTTCTGTTTTGAGACATTCCCCCTCGCCGCAGCATGGTCACCGTTCCCAATAACGCAGGGTCCCCGGCTCATAGCCGTCCGGATTCTTCACTCCGTCCCGCGACTTATGGAACTGCTTGATCAGCCGCCTAAAAATCTGTTATAATGAGATCGTTAAACGCATAACGATCTTTCTGTAGAAAATTGTACCACGAGGGTTTTCCCATGACCATGTGAGGCTCTCCAAATCGGGAAGGGGGACTTGTGCAAAATGACAATTCACTTTCAACGGCAGCATGAAGGAACCTTATCGGAAGCCTATCATGTCTTTTTTGAGGCGCTAAAAAAAGACAGTATTGACGGGCTGGTACAGGCGGCTTGGGATTTTTTCGGGCTGCCGATCCTTTTGACTGACGAAAACTACAAATCCATCTGTCAATATCCTCAAAAGAAGCTGGGGCAACCCATTTGGGACGCCCTGCTGGAAAACACCGCCTTGCCCTTGGAAGTGATCCAAAGCTACAACCAGGCCTACCTGAATAACGACGAGCCATATTACAAACCCTTTTACTCCAACGAGGGGCCTGCCGCGGATTGTCCCCGTATTTTTGGGGAAGTCCACTCTCAAAACCGGATTTACGGATATGTAGGGATTTTCTTTTTTGACGCCCCTCTCCTGCCCCAGGATTTGGAAGCCACCCAAATTTTTCTGGACGCCCTAAAAATGCTGATGCTTCCCCGTCACGGACGGGAAGGAACCTCTCTCTCTTCTTACCTGAGGGATTTGCTGGAAAACGGCACTTCCCCGGAAGCAAAGGCGCTGGCCCTGCGGTCTTTGTCCACCAGCCTGCCTGGCTCCTATACGGTGATGGCCACGCCCATCGGGAATACCGCTTCCCAGCAGTCCTTCGCTTTTTTGGCCATTTCCAAAATCCCCTTGCGGCACCGCTGGGCAGTAAGCGCTATTCATCAGGGGTGTATTGTCACCCTACTTGGCCGGCTGGAAAAGGACAAGCACTCCCCTCAGGAGCGGGCGTTGTTCCAGCAGGTGGCCAAATTTCTCGCCCAAACCCATGTATCCAGCGGGATTTCCCCTTTATTTTCCGATCTGACGGAATTGACGGGACGATTCCAGCAGGCCCATATGGCATCTTTGGCCACCAACGAACCCTGCGTCTTTTTTCAAGAAGTGTTCCCTGCCCCTATTTTCGAAGCGGTATGTGCTCACGTCAATGTGGAAATGTTTCTTCACCCCGCCTTATCCCAGCTATTAGCCTATGACGCTGCCAATCAAACAGAATATTTCCGCACCCTACAGGTATACAGTTTGACTCTGCACAACAAGGAATCTTCCGCCCGGATCCTGTGTATTCATCGGAACACCCTGCTCTATCGGCTGGGAAAAATCGCCGAGCTATTTCACATTCCTTTTGAAGACCAGCGCACCGCGTTGTCTCTGCTGAACAGCTTCCAGCTCTACGGAGTCAACACCTTGGGCCGGGGAGATTTTGGCCTTTGCGACGGAAAAAAGGAAGGGTGAATGGTGCGAGACCCCAAAAAGATGTGCCAACCGGAAACTTTCCAGCATTTCACTATAAAATGGACTTGAGTTTCTTATGGAAGTTTCTACCTTTTATGAGTGACGTTTTACTGTACTCCTTCTCCCCACAAATCCGCTAAAATTGCCAGCCAACGACCAGCCGGTGTAAGCCAAACCTCCTTATAGGTGGCATTATTTCCCCCAGGCCAATAAGGGATATCCTCATCCTCCAGCGTCTCAATCCCCACAGGCATCTCCCCTACCATTTCCCCAGGAAAGTGAGCATATTGCTGTCCATAGCGATATCCTTCCCCATAAATTAAAGATTGACAGAAAGGATTTTTCCCAGCCACCCAATAAAGCTGTTCCTGGGCAATATTCAGTAAATTACGATCCTGAAAATATTTTCCTAAAATTGAAGCAGATTTTCCCATAGACAAATGAACTGCACCATTTCCCCGAAAAGAAAACCATACTGGAAACATGCGGATACAATATCCATTTTCCAAAGGGATTCCCGCTGCCAATTGTTTTTCATAATGCGGACGCTGTTCTTCAAAGTCCACCTGAAGATGAAGTAACGGGAAAGTTTCTCGATTTTCTAATTCGTTTTTGCTATAAATCCCGGCTGGAATCATTCCATAGGGCGTCGCCATCTCAAACAGGGTCTTTAAATATTCCCCATGAAGTCGCATTGCTTTTTCCCACCGGGGACGGTCTTGACAGTTTGGCATTGCCTTGCAAATGGCTTCCAAGGCCTGGACAAAAGAATGGTCCCTAGATTGATGGGTAAAATGCACGATTTCCAAATGATTTTCATCACGGTAGAAAAATCCCTTCAAAGGCACTCCGGATGTACCGGTTTCTTGACAGTGCAAAAGCTTTTCCGCATATTTTCGAGCCAGTTGAGAAAATTCCTCTTCCCCGGAAAGCTCATAAATCGATGAAGCACACCAACAAGCTGCTGCATAATATTGGGAAGGTCCTGAATTCATAGTGTGTTCCCACATAACGGGAATTTCCATTCCCTTTTCACAGTAACGCTCTTCTGCCCAGCGCAGGTCCTCTTTGGCCGCCTCCAAACATTTCCAGGAAAGATCAAGATCGTAATCTCTTAGCGCTTTGGCTGCCTGAGCCTCTATAGCTCCGCACAAGAAATTCTGATACGCTTGTTTGTGCACACGCGCATGCACATCGTCTTGATTTCCAATGCGCCCATCGGTCCATTGACCTAATCCCACACTGCTGGCACGATACCCATCACCCAATCTTGTTCTTAGTGTGTGTTCTATTCCCCACAAAGCCTCTTCCATCAGGCGATTGTAAAGAACTGGATCGTCCTTAATCTGTTCTGCCAACTCAAACAGCTCTTGGGAGACCTCAGCTGTCTGCACGGTTTGCTGTGACATATCCCCCGCATCATGCCACCCACCTCCATAAGGTAATAAGGTACCGTTATGTTCTGCAACTACATCTAAGTGGCAGCAACCATGTTTACCAGGTACTGGATAGCCACATCGCTCACAAAAAATGAAATTGAGAACTTTCCATGCAGCTGTTTCCATCACACGAGTACTTATTTCAAAAAGCTCAGTTTCCGTGCTTCCACTTTGTATACGGTAAAATCCTGGCTTCGTTACCTCGGTAAAATCCAAGACTTCAAAATGTCCTCGACTATCGTCTACAGATAAAGCTGGTTTTTTCAGTACCACCTTTCCCTGATCATCAAGCAACACAAAATTTTCCGCCCCTGTATTGGCTACTGCAGTTTTCTTTCCTTGGGCGTAATATCCCGACATAGAATACGACACGCGACTCTTTTCACAAGTCCAACCCCGTTCTAGCTCTGACTTCTCCACAAGCTGTAAAGTTATCTCATCAAAATCGAATTGAAAATATTCTCCTGTGGCGGTATCTTTTCCGTCAGCATCCATCTGAAAATAGAGTTTTGTCACCTTATCCTTGGGTAATGAAGCAAACTCCCATATAATGTGGTTCCACTGATGATTAGTCAGATTGGCCAGATGATACCCTTCCCGACCATAGCGATCGGGAATTTTGTTTTCTCCTTCATTGTTTAAATAGATTCCTAAATGCACTGTCCTGCTCCCAGGAGAATCCGGCTTAACCCATACAGAAATCCGATTCCACACGCTCCAATCTTCTTCTGGAATTGTGAAGATCAGTTGTGCGTTATAACGCGGCCGCTTTTCCTCCGGCAAGTCATAGCTTTGTATCTCATGGGCCGTAGGGCCGGTTACGCGCAAAACCTCACTTTGGTTTCTTCCCATCGGCAACTGAGTTAATTCTCCGATACCCTCATGCTTCGGAATATAGCTGGTTTTTCCTTTCCACAGTGCTTTTTCCCCGATAACAGTCTTCCTTTCAAGTTCTGTCTCCAAAGACCGCTCCCTATGAAGAGGCAAAGGCCGATGGATGTATCCACTTTCTCTCAATTCCTTACGAAAGGACTCCAGCATCCTTCTCACTCCTTTTTAAGTATAAAAAAAGCGGCCCAGAACCCAGGTTTCGGGCCGCTTTCTTCACATGTATTTTTTCCGGGCCATGGCCAGGGCTCCAGCTCCCACCAAACCCACTTCTCCAGCGCCAAAGGTGGACGGGACAATCGCTACTCCTTCCAAAATAGACTGCTTTTTCAATACTGGAAGCAATCGGTTCATCAGCCAGCCGCTTTTGATTATCCCCCCTCCCAAAATCACGGTATCCGGGTCTGTAAACCGAACCAAATTTAAAATCAAGCAACTCAGGGTATCCACAGCCTGATTTACCAACTCAACACAAAGCGAATCCCCATTCTCTGCCAGCTGAAACAGTTCTCGTACATCTACCCGTCTTCCCGACTGTGGAAATGTAAGCCGGGTATTGGGGTACTCAGAACCCAATTTGTTTGCCTGGTAGGTAAATCCTATGCCGGAAACCACATTTTCACAGCATCCCCGTCTTCCGCACCCACAAAGATCCTGACTGTGCAAATCCACGACGGTATGTCCAATTTCTCCTGCCATATTCCGAGCGCCTCGGATAATATGACCTCCTGTGACGAACCCTGCCGCCAAACCTGTTCCCACATTAAGGTAAATAAAATCCTTGCTTCTTTTTCCCCATCCGAGAAGAAGTTCCGCGGTAGCCGCGCTACGAACATCGTTATCGATCGCAACAGGCACTCCCAATCTTTCTTCCAGGAGAGCCGCCAAAGGAATATTATCTCCCGGCAAATGGCTTAAGGAACACCAAATTCCTCGCTCATGATCTGAAGTGCCAATTAATCCCACACCGGCAGCCACAATGTTTCCCACAAATCCCACTTGATGTTGATAGTCTTCCAAACTTTGAAAGAGCCCTTTTACAGTTTCTTTCTGGGTGGCATAACTTGTTGGATACTGCCGGGAACGAAGTATTTCTCCGCTCCCGTTCAGTTCTCCAATTAACAGTTTGGTTCCTCCCAGATCCAAGCCTAAATACGTCTGTTCCATTGTGTTCATGATCCTAGATTATTCCGCACCATAAAGTTCCATAGCCTCTTGCAAGCGGGGTTCCATAAAGTCGGCCAATTCATCACCGCCGATCTGTGCGATCTGGTTTTGGAACTCCTGATAATTGCTTTCAAACTCCTCGTCGCTTTCCGAAAGAATAATCTTGGCATCACTATTTTTAATCAAATCCTGCAATTTGTCGTCGATTACTTTCATATCACCGTCAGAATCTTTAGGCTCTGCATAGACATACCACGGATCGTTTGTAAAGCTCTCCCGAATAGCGTCATAAACAGGCTGGAGCTCGTCGGGCAAAACCGCGCAGCGGCCTTCCGCTTCCAAAATTTTAGAGCCACCAAAATAGAAATTGGTATTGTAAATTTCATCGTTGGTGCCATCTTCAATGGATTGGTTCCACTCCTCGCTGAACTGGGGCAAACCTTTATCGTCCAGAACATACTCGATTCCTTCTCGTCCCCACTGGCTGAGCTTCTGACCTTCCTCACTGAACAAATATTGCATGAAACGGATTGACTCCTCTGGATGTTCATTATTTTTAGTAATGAATGTGCCGCACCAACCCAACTCAGAATTAATGATGGGGTAATCGGAAAGAGGCATCATTTCCATCAGATGCACATCAGGATTGGTATTCAAATCCGTAAAGGAGTTGATACTGTTCTGGGTATTCTGTACGGTGGAAAAAGCATTTCCGCTGTTAAACTGGGCTTTTTCTTCATCTCCAGCCCATGAGAAATTATCCGCTGAGAAATAGCCCTTACGGTACATCTGATTGCAGAAATACAGATAATCTTTATAAGGCTCTGTAGTAGCGGTTATTTCCACACTACCGTCATCGTTGATGGTAAATCTCTGCAATGTGCAGTTATTCCAGGTCTTAAAGGGATCTAATGTCCATGTATCCGTGCTAAAATTCAAAGGAATCATATCGGGATAATTGGTTTTGACCTGTTCATAGACAGCCATCAAATCATCTAACGTGTTGATTTCGGGATTTCCAAGCTCTTCTACAATATCCTGACGATAAATGAGTGACGCCACCATAGGTACAGATTCTGTTTTAGCCCAATCTTCATTGGAAGCAAAATGAGACAATACACAATAATAGTTGTCATCTGAGGAAAAGGCCTTGGCGTTTTGCTGTTGAATAGGAGTTACATCCCAATCCACACCATATTCCTCAATCAACTCATTATATGAGTAACAAAGCGAGGGATTGGACAGCTTGTCCATTAAATCACTGGTGAAAACCAAGTCGGGCAGATCCCCAGATGCAATCATCATACCAAGCTGCTGTGAATCCATAGCTTTGGTAGGATTCAATGTTACTCCTGTAGCCTTCGTGATCTCTTCCGGAATAATCCCGGTATAACTCTCCGTGGAATACCAAGTGTGGTTTAGGAACACTGTCAATTCCACAGGTTCAGCTGTATTCTCTTCCTCATTGACAGAAGAAGTCCCCTCTGAAGACGGAATGGATTCCTCCGTTGTGCTGCTCCCGCTATCCGCAGAATTCGAACTGTCGGATTCTCCACAACCCGCAACCATAGCGATTAATAATGCAAGTGCTAAAAATAGTGCTGTGAAACGTGAACTGCGCTTTTTCATTTTTTTCATCCTTTCTTTTTTTGATAAACTTCTTTTTCAAAAGGCAATTGCCTTTTTTACGATTTAACCGCCCCCACTGTTAGCCCGGTCACAAAATATCGCTGGAAGAAGGGATAAACACACAAGATGGGCAAAACCGAGACCATCATTGCTGCCAACTGAATGGAAAGGGTGGTGGTCGAACTGCTAGAGGCCGCCATTTGTGCGCTGACTCCACTAAGATTCTTATTGCTACTTTGATTGATCACTGCCATCATCAGATAAGCCATTGTACGAAGATCCTTATCCTGTACAAAGAAGGCGCTTTCATACCAGCTGTTCCAATGGCCCACCGATGTAAAAATCGCCACTGTCGCCAAAAGCGGCATGGAAATGGGAACGATCAGTTTAAAGAAAATTGTAAGTTCCCCGGCGCCATCTAACCGTGCAGACTCCGCCAACTCTCCAGGAATCTCTTGAAAAAACGAGGTAGCGACCAATACATAAAATAGGCTCAAGCACCCAGGAATAATATACACCGCAAAATTATTTAACAAGTGCAGCCCTTTCAACGTTAAGTAATACGGAATTACACCTCCGGAAAAGTACATAGCAAAGATAAACATACCAAAGTAAAATTTCCGAAAAACCAACTCTTTATGGGAAAGCCCATAGGAAACAATTGCGGTAAATGTCACCGTCAAGAAGGTTCCCAAAACTGTTCGGGAAAGTGTGACAAAAAAAGCTTTTAGCCAGGAATCGTCTTTGAACAGCGAGGTATAATTTTCCAGAGTAAATCTCCGTGGCCATAAGTAAATTCCGCCGCTTTGAGCATCAAGCCCTTCATTGAGAGAAAGCACCATCGCCAAATAGAAAGGATACAAAGTGGCAAAAACTACTACCGCCATTACAATTCCAATGACCACATCAATAACAATGTCCTGTTTTGATTTTCTGATTTTCATGTGTTGCTTCCTCCCCTCCTAAAACAGTCCATTGCCAGAGATACGTTTGGAGATAAAGTTACTGGTATACACCAAGATTACGGAGATTACAGACTGAAACATTCCCACCGCTGTAGCATAAGAATATCGAGCATTGACCAAGCCTACCCGCATAACATAGGTCTGTATGATATCCGACTTATCAATGTTCCCCGCATTTCCCAACAGGTAACACTGTTCAAAGTTAGACCCGCTGAGGCCGCCTCCTAGAAGATTTCCTAAAGCCAATATCAACACTACTGTCACTGTGCTGGAAATACTCGGAAATGTAATATACCGCATCTTTTGCAACCTAGTAGCCCCATCTATTTCTGCCGCTTCATAGAGAGTCGGATCAATTCCCGTAATCGCTGCCAAAAAGATAATGGTCCACCAACCAGTATCCTTCCAAATGGCGGTAAGAATCGCCAAACCATAAAAGTAATCCGGACTGGTCAGAATTTCCAGCGGTTTTTCAATCCAACCCATTGAGAGAAGAATGTTGTTGAGCGCTCCTGTTCTGGAAACGAACACTTGAAGCAATCCCGCTACCACAACCCAGGAAATAAAATACGGTAGATAACTGGACGTCTGGATAAATTTTTTAACCTTTTTGTTGTGTACCTCATTGAGCATAATCGCAAAAACAATGGGAATAGGAAACGTGCAAACCAGTTTCAGAATACTCAAAATCAAAGTATTACTGAGGATTTGCGTAAATTTGTAATCGGTAAAAAACTCCTCAAACCACTTAAATCCCACCCATGGACTTTCGAAAATTCCTTGGGTTACTTGATAATCCTTAAATCCCATTACCAAACCAAACATTGGAACGTAATTAAAAATAATGATGTAAACGATTCCTGCGAGCACAAACATTTGCAGGGCACGTTGTTTCCAAAATTTTGAGAGCAAACCTTTCTGTTTCATAGTGTCACTTGCCTTCCTCTACAGAGCCGTGTGAGATAGACTCGCTGATTTCTCATCCTGTCAGGGAACTCCCTACCTTTACCCAATAATCCGACCATTTTCCCGCTTGCAATTTCGCTATCGCCAGAAAATGATACTGGAACGGCCAAGCTTTTCTCTTCCTGGTCTATCTCCACCTGGGAAATATCTGTCTAAAGAACAACGGTTGCCACAGTAAATACTTACCTATTCTCATTCTCATCGTGGGTGGTAAAATACCCTTCCATGACCCGGTTATCGTGAGGAGCCATCAAATCACGGCCTTCATCTAGGGCAAGCTTATATGTGATGACCTGGGCTGTACAAGCCAGTTCCAAACAGGAAAACGCGCCCCCCTGAAGCGTAAGTTTTAAATCCTTTTCCCCGTGAACTGACTGGCCAATTGCCCATCCGTTCCCCCAAACTTCATCCATGTATCCAACCAGAGCAAGGGCTTTTTTATCCTCGCAGCTACCATCTGTAAATGCAATTACACAGTGATTTTGATTGTATCCGAAATTAGGTCCATGTAGTCCTTCTTCCAGCTCATAACCTATGGAAATAAACTTGGGTGTCTCCCATGTCTTCACAGCTGCCTCTTGGGCTACCCCGTAAAGAGGCCCGGCTCCGGTGAACACCAAACATTTTGAGCGCATCATACTCCACTGACTTTTTTTCTGCATCCACGCAAGTGTTTGTTCTGGAATTTTGCGCAGCCCACGAGGAACTGCCGCCGCCTGTGCAAGGTAGGAATTGGATTTTTCCTGACTCAAATGGGTTCGCCGATTTCCCAATTCCAGGCCCAGCAACATCAAAGTAAACACCGTAGTGCTGTAACCGATAGTCCTCATGGGATATTCTTCTTCCCCGCACCCCATATCCAGAAAACAATTTCCTTCCTGCGCCAGTGGAGTTTCAGGGGATTCACTTACCGTTACGCAGAACAGCCCATCCTTCTGAGCCAACGCTTGCGCCTCACGGGTCAATCGGGAAGTCCCAGTCTGAGAAATAAACACATACAAAGCGGTTTTTCGGCGTACACGGCCTGACCGGCAAAACTCACTGGGAATCACGACCCTTGTTTCCAACCCAGAGGCTTTCTCTATAAAGTACGAAGCTGTCAATGCTGCCGTGCTGGATGTTCCCGATCCTACCAACACAATTTGGTCAAGGGCGTTTAAGTATTCCCCCAAATAGGAAAATACGGGCGTAAACGTTTTTCCTCGATTCTCCAATATTTTTTCTAAAAGGTCGGGTATTCTTTGAATACACTGCAATAATGTAACCATCTTTCATTTCCTCCTATTGTCTAATGGTATAAGCGCTTAAAGCATGCAATGGTGTAGCCGGAGCCGGACCCGGTGGATCCTTGTCCCAGATCCTATTGGCGCAATAGACCAGCGATGCTCCCTTCCACCCTGCTCGACGATAACACGCTTCCGGGTAAGGGTAATGGGCAGCACTTTTAGGAAAGGTTTTCCCACTGCAATCTGTCTGCCCCTGCTCTTTTCCTGATAAAATGCGTTCGCAAAGTTCCCAATACCACTCCAGGTAACAGACCGGCAGTGGAGAACCATTATGCCCTGTACAGAGCCAATCAAACTGATCCCTTTGTGCAAGAAGCTTTTCCAGCACCCGCTGGTATGTCTCTACTGATGCGGCAGGTTTACTATGAAGCTGTCCCCGCTTCTCAGCGTATCCGGGCAGAAGCAAAACCTGCCCTGCGTCTATCTCATCTCCCACAAAAAGTATGCGGTGCCCTTTATCCAAAACAGCTAGGTTTTCGCGGCTATGGCAATCCAGTACCAAAATTTTTAAGGGACGTCCTCTCAAGGCAACCATATCTCCATCCTGTAAATATGTAAAATCATACTCCAACATATCGGAACCGTCATATTCATTCATGGTATTCTTGGCGCTTTTCGCAATTCCCTCTGTGGCAAATATCTGAGAAAAAAATCTATTTCCACCAGTATGATCGAAATGGCTGTGTGTATTGATCACTTTCTCCACCGGCCGTCCAATTAACGTTTGGGCAAACTCTCGGATATCTTCCTGAGCAGCCCCCGCATCGATCATTATCGTGTCATCGTTACCCAACAAAAGATAACAATCACACGCAGAGCCCGTGATCTGCCAAGTATTTTCCTCTATACAACGATAGGAAAATTGTCTGTTATTCATGGTTGATCGCCGCCTTTTCTTTGAACACCTACACAATATCACACCATCTTTTGAAATAAAACTGTCAAAAATTTATAATACCGTCCACAATTACAATGATTTCCTAGAAAAAAAGCTTTTTAGAGAAATTGTTTTCAGTATTTTTATGCAGAATACCAAAGATCCGTATTGTCTTCGCTAATATATTGTCTTAAAAAGATTCTTGCGCTATAATTTAAAAAATAACTAAAAATTATTTTCTGTTAGAAATAATGTTGTTCGTTTTATGTGCTTATCTCATCTTTTTTGCCACTGAAAGGGAGGACATCTTTGTGAAGCAACCGGGCAGTAAACTGCGTTTCATCCGCCAGTTCATGAACTTTTCCTTGGCAAAGAAAATGTTGTTTCTATATTTGCTTATCGTATTTTTTCCTGTGGTTATCTTTAGCACGGTTTATCTTAGCAGCATGGTGGAAGAACTGAACCACCAATACCGGGAAAGTCGGGAATCCTTACTACAACAGGCTAGTCAATCCATTCAAAATAATCTTTCGCAAATTGAATTTTGCACTGGCTCCTTACAAGCCAGCAGTTCCATACGGGAATATGTAGAGGACAAGGACCTTTCCGATGGAGACGGGGTCTATCTCTATCTCACCGGTGTGCAATCCACCTTTGAACTGCTTCGTGGAAGTAATCCATTTTTTGAAAGTATCCGGGTATATCGTGCTACTCCAAGGGAAATGAACGATCCCTACAATGTGCTTAACCAAGAGGATTCTCCTTACCTCACCAATTTAGAGCAACCGTTAAATGCCACAGGCCTCACACTAGTACTGGATCTGTCCCAAGAAGAAAGTAAATGCGTTGTATTAAAATATCTATACAGTGATAAATACTACCGCCAAATCGGCACTACAGAAATTGTCTGCGACGCGGATTACCTATTTTCCCCTTTGCATTTTGTAGAGGAAAATGAATATCTTCTCTTGCAAATTGGGGATTCTGTGTACAGAATTGCTCATTCAGCAAAAGGCACAGACCAGCTAATGTTATCTATTTTTTCCGGGGAACCGGAAGCCTGTCCTAATGTGGCCCACTCCACCCTGGAAGAAGTGAATGCGCGAATTTCCTATTGGTATCCGGACATTCACGTATCGTTCCATCAGTCTTTCTGGACTACTTTGGCTATGGTCGTCGCTATTCTCGCGTTTTTCAGTCTTATCTATTACTTCATATATCTTTCGATCACCAAGCGGATTACTGGTCTTACTCACCACATAATTGCTATGTCGCCTGAATCCCCCGTTCCGTATCAAAAAGACCAGCCTTTATATCGCGACGAAATCGGGGAACTTACATACCACTTCAATGAAATGGTAGAACAGATTGACTTCCTTATCAATCAAAGCTTCCGACAGGAAAAGTTGGTTCAGCAGGCCCAATACTATGCCATGGAATCCCAAATTACCCCTCATTTCCTATACAACACCTTGGAGAGTATCAATATGCTTATCCAGCTGGAGGAATATGAAAAAGCTTCGGAAATGCTTCTGCTCTTTAGTAAATTCCTACGATATAATGTCTCTTGGAAAACAGAGGAAACCACGCTGAAAAATGAATTGGATCATGTTCGGGATTATCTGGAGCTTTATTCCTGTCGTATGGGTGAACGGTTCCATTATCAAATTCATATTTCCGAGAATTGTGCGGAAGCTAGATGTCCCTATTTCATGCTTCAACCGTTGGTAGAAAACAGCTTTAAACATGGATTCCGCAACAGTGTAGGAAACCTTTTACTAATAATACGGGTATTCTCTCAGAAAAGTGATATCCTCATTCAGATCGAAGACAATGGTCAGGGTATTTCTGAGGAAGAGCGCCAACTGCTCAATCGAACCCTCATAGACGGGAAAGACGCACCTGGAACAGTCCGTGTGGGACTTCACAATGTCAACAGTCGTATCAAACTTCTTTTCGGGCAGCAATACGGTGTAACAATTCTAAAAACCGAAACTGGCTGCTGTATACAAATTCGCATTCCACAGAATCACAGCAAAGAACCCATGTAAAAGAGGATGGAAAAATATGCGGATATTGGTGGTAGACGACGAACAAATAATCCTATTGGGCATTAAAAAGATATTGGAAAAAATGGAGACGGTTCACTGTGAAGTGAAAACCGCCTCAAATGCCATGGTCGCGTTGGACTTTTTGGAAAGCTATTCCGCCGATCTTTTGATCACCGATATCTCCATGCCCCAAATGAACGGGTTGGAACTGGTATGGGAAGCAAAACACAAGGGCCTGTGCCATCAATTTCTGATTCTTTCTGGTTTCAGCGAATTTGAATACGCCCAACAGGCGTTGCGGGCTGGTGTTGCAGATTACTTGCTCAAACCTGTAAATCCGGAAGAACTACGCCAAGCTGTGGTGGAAGCTGCGCACCGTGCCGGGCAACAAGGCCAACTGGATTATCTCAAAGACTATCAATCCTACTTCTCTCATGCCGACAGTGAAGATGTGCCATATCCTTTGCAAAAATTGGTAGCATATATCCGTGGCCACTATCGGGAATCCATTTCTTTGGCGTTACTTTCCCAGGTTTCAGGGTGGAGCGAAGGCTATATTTGCAGTCAATTCAAAAAAGAGTGGGGCATTGGCTACATGGACCTTGTCAACGAACTCCGTCTGAAGGAAAGCCTTTATCTTCTTTTTTACCGCAAGGACTTAACCGTAAAAGAAATTGCAGGACAAGTGGGCTATCTGACAGAACGGCAACTTTTTAGGCTATTCAAAAAAACGCTCTCGACTACACCCCAGCAACTCCGGGAACAAAATCAATCTCCAAACTAAAATCAAAAGCAATTTGGCATCGTTTGGAAGCTACAGGTCTTTCAAACTTTTATGCCCACACTTTCGCACCATGTGGGTCATTTAGCGGTCATCACATCTATTTCACAGCGCCAAACAAATCACTACCTTTGCAAAAAACTTTTTAAAACACGGTTAGAATTGTCGGTTTACATTCTATAATTTAACACGCATTTTGATTTAGACACCCACAGAAAAACCCTCTACGCGCAGGTTGCTCTCCTACACGTAGAGGGTTTTCTGATTTTCTGGCTTGCATAGCTCTTCCCTACAGAGTTCACCGAAACACCCATTTATACTGTAGGGGTAGTTTTATGCGTTTTTCTCATTCGTCCGGCGATAATTGCTGGGGGAAACGCCATTTATGTGTTTGAACTGGCGATAGAAAATTTGGAGGCTTTCAAATCCGCAATCCTTTGCGATTTTCTTGACAGAGTCCTGGGTATTTCTGAGACGCCACGCTGCCTGATCCACACGCACCTGGGAAATATAGCGCATGGGCGAGATCTGCTTTTGCTCCTGTAAAATCCTATAGCAATACGACGTACTGATTCCAAAGACACGGGAAATGGATTCCACTGTCAGTTCTTCCGCATAATGCTCCTGAATATAGGAAAGGATCCGCTGGGCCACCGTTTCGTTTTTATTCTTTTTCATGTCCTGAATAAAAACGAGGATTTCTTCACACAGCTCCTCTGTGGGAATCCAAAGATTCTCCTGGTTTTTCAGCGCCCGGTCACAGGCAGCTTCCGCCTCACTTTCTGGCATAAGCCGGAAAGCCAGCTGCCGTACCGCACTCATCATACTGGCAGCCACCATACGGGAAAACGCCGGGTGGACACCTTCCACTTTTTCTGTAAACTCCTGAATTTGCTTTAAGGTTTCCTGGGTTTTATTTCTGTTTCCCATGCGCAAATGGTCCAACAGTTCCTGCTCCAGCCCGCTGGGATAAGAAACCAGGGAAAAATTGGAGAGCCCAATATCCCCAAATAAGATCAATGCGTTACTTCCGGTTAGGAAACGGTACTCCAAAGCCTTCAATGCCTCTTGAAAGGCCACATACAAATCCTTGATGGACTGCTTTACATCACTGACTCCTATGTTCACCGAAATCCCCAATTCCTCATGAATGGACACAACCAAATCCGAAAACATGGGCACCATTTCATCGGCCTTCCATACAGAAGGATCGAAATTGACAATCACTGCCATTCGGTGGGGCTCTACTTGTACGATCCGGAACTTCAGCGCTTTACCCCCACCGGAAAAGGCCTCCCGTATCAATTGGAGACAAGGCATGGTTTGAAGGAATTCTCCCCCGGTCACTTTGGATTCGGACAAATCGATGGCCAAAACCCAAAATCCGCCATACGGCAGCAGTTTCCGCAGGTCCGACCATTTCCCATCTTGTTCCGAAGGGGCCCGAAGGAGCAAATTGAGCATTCCCATCTCCTCTTGAAGCTTTAGGCTCTTAGGCCACAATTCCTCATAGGAACTTAACAAATATTTCAGATGGTCTTGCTTGTTCCCCTGGTTTTCCGTCACGGAATAGTACAACCGGTTCACCGGCCGTGAAATCCGCAACGTGATAAACAGCCCGGACACCACGCTTCCAAACAATAAAGCCAGTGAGAGAATGGGAATAAACAACTGGATCGAACCGTAATTCCAGCAGAACGACTCAAAGGGAATCACCAAACAAAACTTCCATTTGGTAAACGACCCTGTTTGTTCCACCAGAATATATTCTTTTCCCTGCCATGTCGTACGCCCGGTTTGAAGGTCCGCCGGCATGACTTTGTCTTCCAATACCGTCTCCCCGTCTTTATCGCTCAGCCAAATAAGCTCATCTTCTGAAATCTTTAGCCGGTCCAAATAACTGGAAAGCTTCTCCGCGCTGAGATTGACTACCACATATCCGTTTTGATAGGTCAACGGCTTTACAATCTTTAATAAGTCCTGATATCCCGCGTCTGTATAATGGGAAAACCGGGCATGAGGTGTGGGATACACCGGATCCTCTTCTTGGAAGGAAAGATTCTGCACGTCGTCCACATCAGATGCCCGATACAACGCATCACAAACGACTACCCCTGCGTCGGGATAGTACAGATAAAGGGAATGAATGAGAGAATTGGAAAATTTTTGCAGGCGCAGCTGCTCAGACATGGAGCGGACCGCCGCAATACGGTCAACATCGTCCAAGTACTCGATAGCGCTTAAATTTCTGGCCTCTTTGGAAACGGACAGACTGGTGGCAATGCCATCTGCATAGGACAGGTTCTCCTCGACCATATTCACGATTTCCCGGAGCCGCAGCATACTGGATTTTTCCGCCTGCACCGAAATGTTGTTCATGAAAAACAGATAGCTGACACACAACAGCACTCCGCTGATGAGAAGTATCACAGAAATAATGGATACGGACATTTTCATGGTAAAAACGTCCAACCAGTAGCGCCGTATAAATTCCCACAACCTCTTCATTCATGCCTCCTTCTTTTCTGTGGCCCACCCGGAGCCTCCGTTCAACTCACTCTTGGTATACTTCCAGTTTTTCCTCAATCCCCTGCTGAAACTTCTCCGCAAAACCCGGCCCAGGTTTTTCCCCTATAAGCTGAAGCGCCTCCAGCGCGGAACCATACACCGGGGGAAGTTGTGGAAAATAAAATTGATGCTGCCTTTTCAACCAGGGAATTACAAATGGCTTCCATGTTTCAAAAGAGTGAAAAACACCGCCAACCAGCACAGTTTGGCAAACATTCTCTTCCGGCAGATGTACGGAAACACTGTTGATCGTTTTTGCCAGCTCCCTGCCGTTGTCCCGCAAAATCTCTTGTGCCGCCCAATCGCCTTGGTCAAACGCGGAAAATACCAGCGGCGCCAATGACGCGATATAGGGTTTCCCCAGTTTATAAATTTTTTGGACAGCCTTGGTCACCTCTTCACCCAAAGCGCTCTCCACAAGTCCCCGAAGCGCGGTATCCGGCCCTCTCCCGTCTGCGGCGCATAACGCGTAGTAAAGCGCGTCCCGGCCAAAATCGTAGCCACTGCCGCCCCGGTCTAACAAATATCCCCAGCCGCCCGCGCGAAATAATTCCCCGGAACGGCGGGCGTACACAATGGATCCTGTTCCGGAAATCACCACGCATCCGTCCCCGCATCCGATTCCGCTGGACAATGCGCTGACAGCGTCGCTGTTCGTTTCAACAGCCGCCACTTGAGGGAATGTTTCTTGCAGGAACTGTCGGAAACGCTGTCGGTAATCTCCAATGGTTCCCCCAGATAACCCGGCAAAAACAGAGGATAACCGTGGGGGGGCTTCCTGGGAAGTTGGAAACACTTGGAGCAGCAAACTGGCTAAAATCCGGCATGCCCCGTCAAACCCCACATCATTGGGATTGCACCCGGGCCCCCGCAGGTAGCGTTCAACCCGGCCATCTTCCCCAAAAAGGACCATATCCGTTTTGGTTCCGCCACCGTCAATCGCAAGCATCTGTCTCAAACTCATGGCTAACGCCTCTCTTTCAGTTGGTCCACCGCCTTTCGGATATCGCCGCCGCTTTCTTTCAGCGCCGCTTCCCCCTCCTGCCACGAGCAGTTTGCCAATTCTGTCACCATGCCTATCGCTCGCTTCCAAAGCTTGGCATTCTTGGGTTTCATATTGACCATGTAATTTTCGTAGACCTTTCCCGTCCGAATCATGACCGTGGTGGAAATCATGTTGAGAACCAGCTTTTGCGCCGTCCCCGCTTTCAGACGGGTGGAACCTGTAATGACTTCCGGGCCAGTATCGGGACAGATAGCGTAATCCGCATAGGATTCCAGGGGTGTTTGGCGGTTGCAGCACAGGCAGGCCGTCACAGCCCCTGACTGCCGGGCAGCTTTCAAAGCCCCCATAACATACGCCGCCCCTCCTGCCGCTGAAATTCCCAATACAGTATCCAGTGGTGTAGGTTCCAATTTCGTCAAATCCTGATATCCGGCGAATTCGTCGTCCTCCTGCTCTTCGACCGCGTGAGCCATAGCCTCTGCTCCCCCTGCAATCAAGGCAATCACTTGCCCTTCCGGCACTCCAAAGGTGGGCGGGCATTCCGCCGCATCTGCCATTGCCAGCCTTCCAGATGTGCCGGCTCCCGCATAAATTAAGCGTCCGCCCCTTTCTATATTTTCCGAGATGGCATCAATCAGCGGCGCCAGATCTGGCAAGACCTCTTCCACCGCCTCTGTTACCCGGCGGTTTTCCCGGTTCATCACTTGAAGCACCTGATAGGTACTCATTTGGTCAATGTGGGTTGTATGGGGATTTCGCTGTTCTGTTCTCAAAAGACACTCCATAACGCCCTCCCTTTCTCACACTTGATAATACAGGAAATACTATCCATTTTGTCTGGTAGCTTACCGACTTTCTTTCCTATGATATCCTGTTCGCCCTTCACTGGCAAGATGAAAGAAATTCCTTGTTTTCTTCCAGGCGAATAACCGCCATTTCCTGGGCGGAAAGTGTTCCTGACAGTGTTATGCCATTTTTCTCCTGCTCCCAGGCAGAAAGTACGACTTGCCCATCTTCGATTACCGGCTGACAAAAATCACCGGTAAGGGTAGCGGTAAACGTTGCCTCCTGGTCGCTGGTATTCGCCAAGAACAGCAGCGTCCCGGACTGATCCCAAAGACGCCACATAGCGCCCTGCACCTGTTTTATCTGGAAAAGACGTGTCTCCCACACATAGGGAAGGGTATACGTATCCGACAGATTGCTGGAAACCGACACGGGATGCAACAATTCCCCCCGGTAAAAGTAGGGGGCATACTTTGTACGCAGCCGGACCAATTTACGCAGGAAGGGGAGCTTCTCCTCATCTTCCGCCAGATCCAGGTTTGACCAGCCCATCTGCTGTCCAAACAGGAAGGCCTGAGCAGCATGATAGCGGAAAAAGGCCAGATCCCGCTTTTTCAAACCGTTGGTATTCCGGCCCAGCATCAGCAGATATCCGGCATAAACCACTGGAAACGCGGGAACCAGATCATCGCCTACCCAAACCCAAGTCAAAAGCCCGTCCAGCGATTGGGCGTAAACCTCTGCCACCGATTCGGAAGTGATCACCCCATGTTCTCCTTTGATCTGGCCGCAGCGACGTAAAAGCAGGTTGTATTGTTCTGTCCACCAGCTCCCGCCTCCTGGCAAATGGTGGTGGCTGGGATCCATACAAAGCACCGGCGGCGCCGCAGAGATCTGGTCGATATACACTGCGCTTACTCCAAATTCATGGAACAGCCGTTTGAGCGTATAGGCCATTTTTTTCTTCCACACTCCACTGCTGGGGCACATGGAAGCCAACTGACAATAGGAACCATCGGGTTCATGGGACTCGTAATGCTCCAAATAAAGAGATCCGTTCTCCGCCTTGGTAGCCCAGGGAAATGCCTTCTGGGTAAACTCCCTGTCCTCGCCTTCGTGATCCCGCGTATCCCAAAGCCGGCCGTTTATGTAGGGCATTACATGAACACCTTGTTCTTCCAATTCCCTGACGCCTTGGGCAAAGCCTTCCTTGACAGGGAAAAAGTGGGGAAAATCATTGTTGAAGGGAATCCAGTGCCAATTGTACAGGTGATACCCAATGGGGACTCCCAAGGCTTTGCGCAGCTTTAAAGCTTCTTCCTTCCAGTAATCGGCAGGTGGCTCTCCGTCGTCACGGCGAATACTGGTGGGCAACGGGTCTGACAGGGGATTGGTGTTGGGCATCCAGTCCATTGCCCAAAACGACAGCTCTTTTGCCCATTGAGGAGTATCTTCCCGGCCTTGGGCACCCACTTTGGGACACCAGGCCGACTCTGTCCGGACAAACTGGCGATACAACAGCGCAGCTTCATACCATCCGCCCCTGTACAAAGCCCATACGCACGAACCAGGAGCCACAAAAGCATTTCCCCCTTTTCCATAATCAGGCGCTGGGCAAGAGGCACAAATCACCCCTTGGTGGGATGTTGGATCTGTTGTAACGGAAGCGTATTTCAAAGCCCCGTCAGGATCGTGCAAACCGAAATAAATCCCCTGCTGTCCTTGTTCCCCTTCGCTATAGACTGCGAAGAAGCCCATGGTCCAGGCATCGCCTTCCGGATAATTTCCCCGTTTATAAAAGCGGTGCTCTGTAATACGCGGGATTTCCCTGCCGGAATGCTGGGGAATAAAACAATCTGTGTTTTCTCCTTGAAATGGCAGTGGGGGATATACCGCTTGAAGCACTGACACCATCTGCTCCCCATTCAAAACCTCCAGATTCCACGCCATCTTATGGGAGGACGG
This sequence comes from Clostridiales bacterium, assembly GCA_019416395.1. Classification (GTDB taxonomy): domain Bacteria; phylum Bacillota; class Clostridia; order Oscillospirales; family Acutalibacteraceae; genus Acutalibacter. The sequence goes on along the minus strand of DXXH01000010.1, from coordinate 4,434 downwards.
AAAGCTGAGAAGCACTTCCACAGCCAGCTCTTCATAGTCCTTCCAACCTGCGAAAGAAAACCGGAATCCCCCATTCTGGGAAGAAATTTTTGTCCATGCCCAGCCTGTTCTGGAATCGGCCAAAAATTCCTTTTCGGTTTTTAAATCCCGGATAGTGAGCTGGAATAACGGCAGATCCACCGCCGTAAAACCGTTCCAGCCCTTGACGCCTGTCAACCCGATCCCTGTTTCCCGCTGTTCCAGCTCAGCTTCCAAATTGCCGCTGACGGCACGGATCCTCTGTCCCTGGACTTGGTTTACCGGAAGCACTTTTTCATTTAAGTACTCCTGGTAAAGCTCCCGCGCCATGGGCAGCAAATCCTCTGCCCGGTCTTCCGGATCCCCAAAAGCCAAAACCGTCAAATACCCAGGGCAAAAGCCAGACCAGCCTGTATCCGTAGCCTGGGGGTCCGACCAAAGGGCATTTGTTTCGGGAGTATACAGCACTTCACGCCCACAGATTGCCACGGTTCCCCAGTCTCCTGAAAGGGCGGCCCCTTCCCGCAGAGAGAGTTTCCGGTTCAGCTGAGCGGTCTGTATTTCCCAAACTGGCGTATCTCCGGAAAGGACTTTGCCCTCGGGCAGAAAAAACTTTCCCCATTCCAAAGGAATAGAATCCTGCTCCGGTGAAAGTTCCAGCCAAATCGCGGCTATGGGGGCAGTCTGGGACAGGACCACCCGGCATGTTCCCCATTTTTTCCCCGCTTCTTCCACATTCCAATCCGCCCAAAGATGTGTGTCAGACTCTCCCACGATCCATTCAGACTCTGGCTGCAACAGTGAATTTTTCCCCACACGATTTTCCACTGCCGCCCATGCGTCTTTATAGGTAATTGTAATCCGACCTGTTGCTTTCTCTGCCTCTAAAACCATTCCCTGTCTGGACACAAGATTCTCCGCTCCCATACTGGTTCACTCCTCCTTAAAGTATGTAAGTTGGAAGAAGGGGCGTTTCCAGCCCCTTCCCCACTTCTTTCGTCTTTTCAGTCTTGATAGTAGATTTCTGTGGCCTGCTTAACCCAGTCAACTCCACCACTGCGGCAGAACCGTTCCAGGTATGAGCCATATTCTTCCTCAATATTTCCGTTGGTAACTACCAGCGAGGAAAATGCCTCGTCCAGCATATCGGTCAGGATCGATCCGGTTTCCACCAGGATCTCCGGGGAATCCACCAGGAACACTGAATCCGCCAACTGATGTTCCATGCCCATTTCAATGGCGTCTGTAGTCACCTGGTTGAAGGTTTTCAGCGTAGCGCTTCCCATGCGGTCCATGAGAGAGTTGTACACGAACCCGCCCTCTGTGCGCTGCTGCTCCAGATTTTCATCGTAAGGCGGCAAGTACGACACCGTGCCGTCCCCGTTATCCTTGTAATGCACACCTTCGATGCCCAAAATGGCCAGATCGTTGCCCTCTTCGGAACAGAGGAAATTGAGGATCTCAATCGCGGCTTCAGGGTGCTCGCACTGGGAATTGACACACACGCCAGAGCTGTCAATGGGACTGGCCAGCACGCCACCATCGCTGTACTCGGTCTTCAGAATGGTATAGGTAAAGGTGGGCGCCGGGCTTTCTGTGTAACGGCTTGCCCAGTTGTTTGTGGTTCCTACCGGGCTGAAATCAAAGGCCCCATAGGTGCCGTTCCAAAGTTTCTCCAGGCACTGCATCCAGGGAATGGTGGCAAAATCCGGTTCCATCAGCCCTTCCGCATATAGCCGGTGCATATATTCCACCGCTTCCAAGTACTGGGGATGGAGAATTTCCGGAACCAGTAGTTTTCCATCTACCGCGGAGTCAGTTATCTGGGAAACCAATGAACTGTCGATCCCCGCCTTTTCCAGCATAGCCTGCACATCTGCCATGTCCACAATATTTTCCACTTCCAGCGCGGACTTTACCGCGATACCATAGGCTTGGAAAATACCGTCCCGCAGATTGTTGGGCCCCATGCCGAATCCCAGGGTATCCTGCGCACCGTCCCCATCCGGATCTTGCTGGGTAAACGCTTTCATCACCTCATAGAACTCGTCCACTGTTTCGGGGACGCTTAGATTCAACTTATCCAGCCAATCCTGGCGCACCGCCATCATCGAGGGCACAGCAGCTTCCGTACCGCCATAGGGAACCGCGTAGGTCACACCGTCGATCTTATTCCCTTCCATCAAATCCCCTTTATTTTCCAGGATCTCCTGGCCATAGGATTCCAGCAAATCGTCCAGGGGAATGGCAATTCCGTTGTTCACCATATCCCGCAGCTCTGAACGTCCTAGGTAACCGATCAAGTCCGGAAGATTTCTGGACGCTGCCAGAGTAGCTTTTCGATTTTCATAGTCCGCCTGGGAAACCAGGGTAACCTGTAAATTGATGCCTGTTCGGTCGCGGATCTCCTGTAAGACCATGTTTTCCTCTGCAGGCATGGTGCCCACAGCCAGAAGCGATGTAATAGTGACCGGATCGGCATTCTCTTCCTTAGCTACCTCTTTCTCACTGGCAGAGGTACTGGAAGATTCCTGCGCTGAATCAGACGCTCCGGAAGAAGTGTTTTTGGTTTCCCCACAACCGGAAAAGCTGCTGGCAAGCAATGCCAAAGCAAGCAGAGTGGCTCCAAGTTTCGTCCAAAGTTTTTTCATGATAATTCCTCTCCTTTACTGGTTATACAGGTTTTTGGCTTTTGAAAGTTTCTGAATCACCTCTCTTTTCAATCTGGAAAAGACAGCCTGTCTTCTCCTCTATTCTTTAATGGAACCGACCATGATCCCTTTCACAAAGTACTTCTGCACAAAGGGATATACAATCAACACAGGCAGGACCGAAGCAACAATGGTTGCCATCTTCATGGATTCCTCCGTCACTACAGCCGTATCCATAACCGCTCCACTGGAAGTGATCTGGTCCATGGAAGTGGAATTCAACAACATGCGCAGATATACCGGCAAAATCTGTTTCGACTGGGGCGCGATATACAGAACCGCATCAAAATACGCGTTCCAATGCACCACGCCATAGAACAAAGCCATTGTGGCAATAATGGGTTTCGACAGCGGCAGCACAATATGGGTCAATATGCGTATGGGACTGGCACCGTCCAAGCTGGCGGATTCCTCCAGGCTGGGCGGCAAACTTTGGAAAAAGTTTTTCATAATGATCAAATTCCAGGCATTGATCGCTCCCGGCCAAATCAAAGCCCACAGGCTGTCCAACAGATTTAAAGCGTCTACCAGCAGGTATGTTGGAATCATTCCGCCAGTAAAAAGCATGGTAAAAAACACCATCAGTGTCACCCCTTTGCGCCCACGAAACCGGCGTATGGATAAGGGGTAGGCCAGTGAAGCCGTCATCAGCACATTGACCGCCGTCCCAACAACAGTCACAAACAGACTGTTTTTATAAGCGGTAAAGATCTGCCCACTGCGAAACAGGCTGTCAAAGCCCACCAGGGAAAAGCCTTTCGGCACGAAAAACAAGCCTCCGGCCATTGCCTCCTTGGGATCGCTGACAGAGTACATCACTACATGCCAAAAAGGATAGATGGTGATTACTGCCAGGATCCCTAAAATCACGTAAATGATTCCCTTGGAAACATGAAGTTTGGATTTTTCCATAGGCTCCTCCTCAAATCAGCGCACTGTCCGGGTCAATCCGCCGCACAACCCAGTTGGTCAGCAGAACCATTACCAGTCCCACAACAGACTTGATAAATCCCGCTGCGGTGGCAATGCTGAAATTCATCTGATTGATCCCCATCTTGTACACAAACGTATCTAAAATTTCCGCAACTTCCGTTACCATGGGATTTGAAATGGCAAAAATCTGGTCAAATCCGGCGTCCAAAACCGTCCCTACACGCAGAATCAACATGATCACAATGGTAGGCCGCAGACCGGAAAGGGTGATATGCCAAATTTGACGCAGCTTCCCTGCCCCATCAATCTGAGCGGCTTCATACAGCTGTTGGTCAATGGTGCTGATGGTGGCTGTGTATAGGATAGAGCTATAGCCAAACGTCTTCCAGATATCCGACACCACAATCAGCCCTTGGAAATACTCTTTGCTGGCCAAAAGATTCACCGTTTGCCCTTGATACCCGAAATAGTCCAGCAAGGACTGCAACGCGCCTGTAGACGGGGAAAACAACGCATACAATAACCCCTGCACCACGATCCAGGAAATAAAATTGGGAAGGCAGACTACTGTCTGCACTGTCTTTTTGTAAAAGGAATGGGTTACCTCATTGAGCAAAATCGCGAAAAGAATGGGAATGGGAAACCCGAAAATAATTTTGGCAAAGCTGATGATCAGGGTATTCCGAAACGCTTCCTGAAAGCCAAACATGGAGAATAGATCGGTAAAATTTTGAAGGCCCACCCAGGTCGATCCCTCAAACCCCTGATAGAC
>DXXH01000001.1:49542-67004 GCA_019416395.1 Clostridiales bacterium | reverse complement strand
AGCTTGAGAACAACGTGTGATGGAGGTGCTACCCATTAGCAAACAGGAACTGCAGATCAACGAGCAAATCCGAGATAAAGAGCTTCGAGTGATTGATTCTGACGGCACGCAGCTGGGGATTATGTCCCTGCGGCAGGCCATGGAGATCGCGGAGCAGAAGAATCTGGACCTGGTGAAGATCGCTCCCCAGGCAAATCCGCCGGTGTGCAAGATCATCGACTATGGCAAGTTCCGTTTTGAACAGGCCAAGCGGGAAAAGGAAGCGAGGAAGAACCAGCGGGTCGTTGAGATCAAAGAGGTCCGTCTGTCTCTCAATATCGATACCCACGATTTTGAAACCAAGAAGAACCATGCCTTGCGTTTTATTTCTGAAGGCAACAAGGTGAAGGCTTCGATCCGGTTTCGCGGCAGAGAGATGGGTCACCCCGAGCTGGGACTGGAGATCATGAGCCGTTTTGCCGACGCCATGAGCGAAGTGGCCAACGTGGAAAAGCCAGCCAAGCTGGAAGGCCGGACGATGCTGATGTTTCTGGCTCCCAAGCCGACCAAATGATGTTGTTTCAAAATATCCTATAGGAGGACTACAAAATGCCGAAACTGAAAACTCACAGCGGCGCCAAGAAGCGCTTTAAGCTTTCCAAGAACGGAAAGGTCATTCGTGGACACGCCAACACCAGCCATCTGCTCAATGGCCATGGCAAGACCCCCAAGAGCAAGCGCGCCATGCGCGGCACTACTGTGACCGACAAGACCAATGTGGCCGCGATCAAGCGTATGCTGCCCTACAAATAAGAAGGGGCTTCCCACCAGGAAAAATTGATTATCAGTTTGCTTCACCATAAGAAAGGATGGTACAGGAATGGCTAGAGTTAAGGGCGCGATGATGACGCGCAAGAGAAGAAAAAAGGTATTGAAGCTTGCCAAAGGATATTGGGGCGCCAAGAGCCGTCACTTTAAAATGGCCAAACAGGCCGTGATGAAGTCCGGCAACTACGCCTTTATTGGCCGGAAACAGCGCAAGCGTGATTTCCGCCGTCTGTGGATCACCCGCATTTCCGCGGCCTGCCGCATGAACGACATCAACTACTCTACCTTCATGAACGGCCTGAAGAAGGCTGGCGTCACTCTGAACCGGAAGATGCTTTCCGAGATCGCTATTGCCGACGCTGCTGGTTTCACCGCTCTGGTTGAGAAGGCCAAGGCTGCTCTGTAAAAAGCTAAAAGTGCGCCCGAGGCAAGGGATTGCCTTGGGCGTTCCTAATTTTCAAACGGGAAAGGGAGACCAGCGCACAACGGTCTCCCTTTTAAGAACAAGGATATAAAGGGGGCGGCTCAATGGAGACCATCACCAGCAGGCAGAATAAAATTGTCCGGGAAGCGGCGGCGCTGCTGTCCTCTGCGGAAGAGCGAAGGGCCCGGCGGGAGTTCCTTTGCGAGGGAGCGCGGCTGTGCCAGGACGGGGCCCGGTCCGGGGTAAAGATTCTCCGCTGCTTTTTCACCAGGGACGCCAGGGAAAAATACGCTTCTTATCTGGAGCCGGTGCTGGCTGCCAGTGGGGAAAGCTATCTTGTAGCGGATCATGTGGCCCAGCTGCTTTCTTCCACAAAGCATTCCCAAGGGGTGTTTTGCCAGTGCCGCTGGCCGGATAGCCTGATGGAAGGCCAGCCGCCGGCAAGGCGCTGCGTGGTTTTGGAAAACCTGCAAGACCCGGGAAATCTGGGAACCACCTTGCGTACTGCGGAAGCGCTGGGATTCCGCCAGGTGTACCTTTTGGGGGACTGCTGTGACCCCCTGTCCCCCAAAGCGCTGCGGGCTTCCATGGGAGCCACGTTCCGGGTCGGGCTGGTGGTGGAACCTTCCCGGGAAAAACTGTGTAGTGGGCTCAAGTCCCAGGGATACAGGTTGCTGGCCTCTGTGCCGGACAGTGCCGCCTTAGATGTGACCAAGGTGGAGTTCTCCCAAGGGAAATGGGCGGTGTTTATTGGAAACGAGGGAAGCGGCCTGACCGGAGAAACCATCGCCCTGTGTCACGAGCGGGTGACGATCCCCATGACCGGCAGGGCGGAATCCTTAAACGCTTCGGCGGCGGCTACCATTCTCTTGTGGGAGATGGCCCGGGCCGGGGGAAAGGAGACTTTCGATGAGCGTGGATAACCGGGTGTACTGGATTTGGCTCCAGCACGCTTTTGGGGCGGGGAGTCCCATGCCTTGGCGGATTTACCGGAGTCTGCCAGGGGGCGTAGAGGAATTTTTCCAGCAGGGGCCAAGGCTGTGGAATTCCCTGGATGTGATCCGGGAGAAGGACGCGGCAGCGCTGTACAGTTTTTCTCTGGAAGAAGCCCAGGCTCAGCTGGAATACGCGTTGAAGGTAGGCTGGGAAGTGATTACCCCGGAGTGTGAAAAATATCCTTTTGCATTGAAGAATATTTTTGACCCGCCTGCGGTACTGTATGGTAAAGGCCACCTGCCCAATGTGGACCGGCAGCCTGCCATCGCGGTGGTGGGAGCCAGGAAAGCGCGGAAGGAATCGGTGGAAAAGGGCAAGATGTTCGGTTACCAGCTGGCGATTGGCGGAGCGGTTGTGATTACCGGGGGCGCGGTGGGAATGGATGCCGCCGCTACCCTGGGGGCCATGAGCGGCGAAGGGCCGATGATCAGCGTGCTGCCGGTGGCTTTGAACAGTTCCTACGTAAGCGAGAACGCTTTCCTGCGGGAGAGTATTGTGGACAAGGGAAATGCACTGCTCACGGAGTATTTTTCCCAACAGTCCCCGGGGTACGGTACATTTCGCGTCCGCAACCGGCTGATTACCGGGTTATCCTGTGGTGTGCTGCTGATACAGGCAGCCCGGCAAAGCGGAACGTCTATGTACGCTACCCACGCCAAGAACCAGGACCGGGACGTGTTCGTGTATCCCGGTCCCAAAGATGACCCTCTGTTTGCCGGGGGCTGGGATTTGATTGCCGACGGGGCCAAAGCGGTGGAATGCGGGGAAGAGATCCTGGAGGAATACGATCACCGTTTCCAGAGGCAGCACCGGGTGATCCCTCTTTTTGATGAGGGGGAGAAAGCGCCGGCTCCGGAAGAAGAGGCCATGCCTGCCCTGGCGGATTCCGGGGCCAGCGGGCTTTCCAAAGACCAGGAGAACGTGCTGGGAGTTTTGACACGGGAGCCTCAGACCGTGGCCCAGCTGGAAGAAGCCACCGGATTCCCCATGGGGAATCCGGTGGGGACTTTGACCGAGCTGGAGCTGCTGGGCTTGGCGGAGGCCTTTCCCGGGAAGCGGTACCGCCGGGGAAACGCCCTCAGTCCCAAGGAAAAAGAGGAGGCTTCCCATGCTCCGTACCTGACCATGAGCGGGGAGCAGGCGGCGGTGCTGGACGTGCTGGAAGGAAAGCCGCAGTCCATCAAACAACTGGAAGAAAAGACCGGGATCCCGGCGGGGAGAATCCTGAGCGCCTTGACAGAATTGGAGCTGATGGGGCTGGCGGAAGCCTGTCCCGGAAAGCGTTACCGCAGGGCTTGAGGCTTTGACCGGTGAAATTTGAATTGACAAACACTTTCCGCCGGAGTATTGTAAAGTGGATCTGGATCATTTGACCGGAGCGGGCCCCTTTCCGCAGGTTTTCCCAGTAAAAACCGGGAAGAGGACCGGAAAATCCAGTCCGGAAGCAGCCGGGCGGAGGAAAAGGAGTAATACAGCGAATGCCGAAATTGGTGATTGTGGAGTCGCCTTCCAAGGCGAAGACCATTCAAAAATATCTGGGCAGCGGCTACGAAGTGATGGCATCTATGGGCCATGTGCGGGATCTGCCTAAAGCCCGTCTCAGCGTAGACGTTAAAGACCATTTTAAACCGAAATACAGCATTATCAAAGGAAAAGAGAAGCTGGTCAAAGAATTGAAAGAAGCGGCGGCCAATTCCGACGGCGTGCTGCTGGCAACGGACCCTGACCGGGAAGGAGAGGCCATTTCCTGGCATTTGGCCTATATTCTGGGATTGGACGAGGACGCCCAGGACCGGGTGACCTTTAACGAAATCACCCGTACCGGTGTGGAAGAAGGCATGTCCCACCCCCGGGCCATCGATTTGGACCTGGTGAACGCCCAGCAGGCCCGGCGGATCCTGGACCGTCTGGTGGGCTATACTCTGAGCCCCTTCCTGGCGAAAACCATTCGCCGGGGATTGTCTGCCGGCCGGGTGCAGTCTGTGGCCGTGCGGATGATTGTGGACCGGGAAGAGGAAATCAAGGCGTTTGTGCCCCAGGAATATTGGAGCATTGACGCCAAGCTGACAGCGCCCCCTTCCAAGGCCGTGTTTGCTGCCGGGTTTTATGGGGACGAAAACGGGGAAATCAAAATCAACTCCAAAGAGGAGTCGGATAAGCTTTTCGAGGAGCTGGAAAAAGAGGAATTTCTGGTTTCCGCTGTGAAGAAGGGGAAAAAGAACCGTTCTCCCGCCCCGCCCTTTATCACGTCCACCTTGCAGCAGGAAGCCAGCCGGAAGCTGGGCTTCCAGGCCCGGCGCACCATGAAGGCCGCCCAGGAGCTGTATGAAGGCGTGGAAATCGAAGGACTGGGCTCCATCGGTTTGATCACCTATATGCGTACCGACTCCCTGCGGATTTCCGAAGACGCCATCCGGGACGCTGCCGCCTATATTGAGGAGCGCTGGGGCAGCAAATACCTGCCCAGCAAGCCCCGGCATTTCAAATCCCGGGCCAACGCCCAGGATGGCCATGAGGCGATCCGTCCTTCCACCATCAATCTGACTCCGGATCAGGTGAAAAACTCCCTGACTTCGGACCAGTATAAGCTTTACAAGCTGATCTGGGAGCGCTTTATCGCCTGCCAGATGGCCAACTGCGTGATGAACACCACTCAGGCCACCATCAACGCTGGCAAGTATATCTTTAAAGCTTCCGGGTTCAACGTGGCTTTTGAGGGCTTTACCACCTTGTACGAGGAAAGCAAAGACGAGGAAGAAAAGGCGGGGAAGGATCTGCCGCCTTTGGAAGTGGGCATGAAGCTGAAGGTCAAGGACCTGAAGGGCAACCAGCACTTTACCCAGCCCCCACCCCGTTACACGGAAGCTTCCCTGATCAAGACGCTGGAAGAAAACGGCATTGGCCGTCCTTCCACCTATGCCGCCACCATCTCCACCATCACCACCCGGGAATATGTCACCCGGGAAGGGAAAGCCTTTAAGCCCACAGAGCTGGGGGAAGTGATTACCAAGCTGATGAAGGAGCGGTTCCCCAAGATTGTCAACGTGAAATTCACTGCCCAGGTGGAAGACGAGCTGGACGCTGTCCAGCGGGGGGACGAGAACTGGGTGGACACCCTGCAAAAATTCTACGACGACTTTGACAAGACCGTCCAGAAGGCCAAAAAGGAAATGGACGGGGTGAAGATCCAGCTGAAAGAGGACGAAACCGACGTTATTTGCGAAAAATGCGGCCGCCGTATGGTGGTGAAAGTGGGCCGGTACGGAAAGTTCCTGGCTTGCCCCGGGTATCCCGAGTGCAAGAACGTGAAGAAGATCGTCAACGACACCGGCGCCGAATGTCCCAAATGCGGCGGGAAGATCATTCAGCGCAAGTCCAAGAAAGGACGCGGATTTTATGGGTGCAGCGAGTATCCCAAGTGCGATTTTGTGTCCTGGGATCCGCCGTCCAAGGAGAAGTGCCCTGTGTGCGGCAAAACGCTGATGCAGAAAAAGAGCAAGGACAAAACCCTTTATTGTGTCACCCCCGGGTGCACCTTCCAGGGAAAACACCCGGAGGAGGGCGAAGGCTGATATGACCCATCAGAGCGTAAGCGTGCTGGGAGCGGGCCTGGCGGGCTGTGAGGCCGCCTGGCAGCTGGCAAAACGGGGAATCCCGGTGACGTTGTATGAGATGAAGCCCCAACGGTTTTCCCCTGCCCATCAGAGCGGGGATTTCGCCGAGCTGATCTGTTCCAACTCGTTGAAGGCCGCCAGGGTGGACAGTGCCGCCGGGCTGCTGAAGGAAGAAATGCGCCGGTTTGGCTCTCTGCTGATCCGCTGCGCCCAGGAAAGCCGTGTTCCCGCTGGGGGAGCCTTGGCGGTAGACCGGAAGGAATTCTCCCGCTTGGCCACCCAGGCCATAGAAGGGGAGCCTTTGATCCAAGTGCGGCGTGAGGAAGTGACAGAGCTTCCGGAAGGGCCGGTGGTAGTAGCCACAGGGCCGCTGACTTCCCAGGGGCTTTCGGAGCGGATCCAGGAGCTTTGCGGGGGAAGCCTGAGCTTTTTTGACGCTGCCGCCCCCATCGTCACCCGGGAAAGTTTGGATATGGAGCGGTGTTTCGCCGCTTCCCGTTACGGAAAAGGGGACGAAGAGGGAGAAGAAGGGGATTACCTGAACTGCCCCATGAATAAAGAAGAGTACGACCGGTTTGTGGAAGAGCTGGTAAATGCCCAGCGGGCTCCTGTGCACAGTTTTGATGCCCGGGACCCCAAAGTGTACGAAGGGTGTATGCCCATTGAGGTGCTGGCTTCCCGGGGGCACGACGCCATCCGGTTTGGTCCCATGAAGCCTGTAGGCCTTCGGGATCCAAGAACAGGGCACCGGCCTTGGGCGGTTTTGCAGCTGCGCACGGAAAATCGGGAACGCACCTTGTATAATTTGGTAGGGTTTCAGACCAACCTTAAATTTGGGGAGCAAAAACGTGTTTTCGGTATGATCCCAGGGCTGGCCCAGGCGGAATTTATCCGTTATGGAGTGATGCACCGGAACACCTTTTTGGAATCCCCCCGGCTGCTTGACGGGGATTATTCCTTCCGGGGCCGGCCAGAGTTGTTTTTCGCCGGGCAGATTACCGGGGTGGAAGGGTACATGGAATCGGCCTCTTCCGGGATCCTGGCAGGGATCAACCTGGCCCGCAGGCTTTCGGGACAAGACACCCTGGTGCTGCCGGAAACCACCATGATGGGCGCCCTGAGCCGATATATTTCCGGATACCAGGGGAAGGATTTCCAGCCCATGGGGGCCAATTTCGGAGTACTTCCGCCTTTGCCGGAGAAGATTCGGGATAAGCGGCAGCGCTATATGGCTTTGGCTCAGCGGGGACTTGCCGATTTGGAACGCTATTGCCAAACCATGGACCAGCCTTTACAAGAGAGCGCTCAGGGCGCGGAAGAGGGGGAGAGTGTATGAAGATCATCGTGGACGCCTTTGGCGGGGATAACGCGCCGGAACAGATCCTGTTGGGGTGCGCCCAGGCCCGGCAGGAACTGGGTGTGGAGATTCTCCTCACCGGGGATAAGGCCCGTTTGGAAGCCTGCGCCAAAGAGTTGAATATCACCCAGGATTTGGCCGCCATGGAGATTCTCCCTTGTGGCCAGACCTTGACCATGGAAGACGAGCCCACCAGCGTGATCCGGGAAAAATCCGACAGCTCCATGGCCGTGGGCCTGCGTGCCTTGGCTGAGGGGAAGGGGGACGCATTCGCCAGCGCCGGAAACAGCGGCGCTTTGGTGGTGGGCGCCACTACCATTGTCAAGCGGGTGCGGGGCGTGAAGCGGGTGGCCTTCGCTCCCATTATGCCCAAATCCCAAGGCTTTTTCATGCTCATTGACGGCGGCGCCAATGTGGATTGCCGTCCGGAAATGCTGCTGCAATTTGGTTTGATGGGTTCTGCGTATATGAAAAGCGTCATGGGGATCGAGAATCCCCGAGTGGGGCTTGCCAACGTGGGTACCGAGGACCATAAAGGGGACCAGCTCCGGCAGGAATCTTTGGCGCTGCTCCGGGCCTGTCCGGATCTCCATTTCGTAGGCAACGTGGAAGCCCGGGAGATCCCCTATGACGGGGCGGATGTGATCGTGGCTGACGGCTTTACCGGCAACATGATTTTGAAGCTTTACGAAGGCGTGGCCATGGCCCTGATGGACAAGATCAAAGGGGTGTTCCTGGGCAGCGTCAAGGGAAAGCTGGCGGCGGCCATGGTCTATAACGACCTGAAAAAGATGAAAAAAGAGCTGGACTACAACGAATACGGCGGGGCGCCCATTATGGGCTGTGCCAAGCCCGTGTTCAAGATCCACGGCAGCGCCAAGGCTTCCACTGTGAAAAGCGCCTTGAAGCTGACCCGTGATTATGCCCAGTCCGGGATTATCGCCCAGATTGGGGAAGCCGTGTCGAAAAAATCGTAAGGGGGTGGAGCCATGTGGTCCTTGGAAGAATATGAAAAGCGTATCGGCTATCGCTTTAAGAACAAGCAGCTTTTGGAAACGGCCCTGACTCATTCCTCTTTCGCCAACGAGCACAAGTGTAAAAGTTACGAGCGGCTGGAATTCTTGGGGGATTCGGTGCTGGGATTCGTGACAGCGGAGTACTTGTTCCAGCATTATCCCCAGCTGCCGGAAGGCCAGCTGACGAAAACCAGAGCATCTCTGGTGTGCGAGCGGTCCCTGTGCGGGTTTTCTAAAACTCTCCGGGTGGGGGATTTCTTGCGGCTGAGCCACGGGGAGCGCCATTCCGGCGGCCGGGAGCGGCCCAGCATTTTGGCGGACGTGTTCGAGTCTACCACCGCCGCGATTTACTTGGACAGCGGCAGCCTGGAAGAAGCCAAGAAATTCATTCTCCGGTTTATCATTCCCGCAGCAAAGGCCCAAAGCGTCAAACCCTTTAAGGATTACAAGACCACTTTGCAGGAGATTATCCAGCAGAACCCGGAAGAGCGGCTGGAATACGTGGTCACCGGGGAAAGCGGTCCGGATCACGATAAGCATTTCACAGTGGAAGTGCACTTGAATTCCAATGTGATCGGCAAAGGGGGCGGCCGGAGCAAGAAGGAAGCGGAGCAGCAGGCTGCCCGGGAAGCCCTGGAGCTGATGGGATATTGAACCGGGGGAATATCGCGCTGTTCGTACCTCATGTGGGGTGTCCCTGCCAGTGCAGCTTTTGCGACCAGCGGGCCATTACCGGCGGGGCGAAACCGCCGGAACCCAGCCAGGTGTGGGAAGCCGCCCAGGCAGGCGCCCTTCGGTGGGGGGACCGGGTCAGCCAGATGGAAATCGCCTTTTTCGGCGGCAGTTTTACCGCCATTCCCCGGGAGTATATGGTGGCTTTGCTGGAGCCTGCCAAAAAGGCGGTGGAGCGCTGGGGATATCACGGGATCCGCTGTTCCACCCGGCCCGACGCCATTGACGGGGAAATCCTGGAGCTTTTGAAGGCCTGCCATACCACCGCTGTGGAACTGGGAGCCCAATCCATGGACGAAGAGGTGCTCCGGTTGAACCACCGGGGCCACACGGCAGAGGATACCCGGCGGGCTGCGGAACTCATTCAGCAGGCTGGGCTGGAGCTGGGCTTGCAAATGATGACGGGTCTGTATGGTTCCACAGGGGAAAAGGATTGGGAAACCGCCCGGCAGCTGATTGCCTTGGGGCCGGATACGGCCCGGATTTACCCCACCATAGTGCTGGAACATACAGAGCTGGCGGAGCTGTACCGGAAGGGGTCCTACCGGCCTCAAACCTTGGAAGAAGCCGTAGAACTGTGCGGGAAGCTCCTGTCCGTTTTTGAAAATGCCGGGGTAAAGGTCATCCGGATGGGGCTGCACGCCGAAGAGGACGTGGAACACCGCAGAGTGGCCGGGCCCTATCACCCGGCTTTTCGGGAGCTGGTAGAAAGCAGAGTCTTCTTGGAAAAGCTGCTTCCGGAATTGGAAAAGCTGGGTCCGGGAGCCTACCGGGTGAAGGTGAATCCCAGAAGCTTGTCGGTTGGGGTGGGCCAGAAGCGGGCCAATGTGGAAGCCCTGGGAAAACGGGGGTTCACGGTGGCGTTTTCCACAGATGCATCGGTTCCCAGGGGCGGTTTTTCCCTGGAACGGGAGAAAATGGAGTGAAAGAAGGAAAGCCATGATTTTAAAGTCTTTGGAATTGCAGGGGTTCAAGACCTTTCCCGATAAAACCACCTTGCAGTTTGAGCGGGGGATCACCTCGGTGGTGGGCCCCAACGGCAGCGGCAAAAGCAATATCAGCGACGCCATGCGCTGGGTGCTGGGGGAGCAGTCTGTGCGGACGCTGCGCTGTTCCAAGATGGAAGACGTGATTTTCAACGGCACTCCCCAGCGGAAAGCCCTGGGGTTTGCGGAAGTCACCCTGACCATCGACAACAGCGACCGGCGCCTGCCCTTTGACAATGATACGGTGGCCGTTACCCGGCGGTATTACCGATCCGGGGAAAGCGAATACCTGCTCAATAAAAGCACCGTGCGCTTGAAGGACATCAATGAGCTTTTCATGGATACGGGCTTGGGAAGGGACGGTTATTCCATCATCGGTCAAGGCAAGATCGACAGCATTGTGGCCGCCCGTTCCGAGGACCGCCGGGAGATTTTCGAGGAAGCTTCGGGAATTTCCCGCTACCGTTACCGGAAGGAAGAGTCCGAGCGGCGCTTGAATAAAGCAGAGGAAAACCTGGTGCGGCTGCGGGATATCTTATCCGAGCTGGAAAGCCGGGTGGAGCCTTTGCGGATTCAGGCGGAAAAGGCGGAGCAGTTTATCGCCTATGACAAGGAGAAAAAGGGCCTGGAGATTGGCATTTGGCTGGAGACCCTGGACCGTTCCGGGAGAATGCTGCGGGAGCACGGGGAGAAGATCACCCTGGTGCAAGCCCAGCACAACGAATTGGAAGAGGAAATCCAAACCATTGCCCAGCGGACGGAAGAAAATTACCGGGAGACCAACCGGTGCACCATTGAGATGGAAGAAGCCCGCACCACCGCTGCTTCTCTGGACGAGAAGGCCGTGCGCGGGGAAGGGGAAGCCAGCCTTTTGGAAAATGACGTAGCCCACAACCGGGAAAATATCCACCGGCTGGAAGGGCAGATTGAGGAAGCTTCCCGTTCCGGAGAAGACACGGACCGGGAGATTGCAGAAAAGCGGGCAGAAATCGCCGCAAAGGAAAAGCAGATCGGGGAGAGCCGTGACAGAATGCTGTCCTTTACCCAGCGGCTGGAAGAACTGCGCCAGGGAGCCGACCAGGCCACCCGGCAGATGGAGCAGGCCGCTGTGGAGCTGGCGGAGTATAACGCCTCGCTGGCGGAAGAGCGGATCAAGCTTTCTTCCACCCAGTCCTCGATGGCGGAAATCCGCCTGCGGGCCGGGGCTGTGGACGAAAGCGTCAAACAGGCCCAGGAACGCCTGGAAGCCGCTCAACAGGAAGCGGCCCAGCTGAAGGAAATGCGGGAAGACGCCCAACAAGCTGTAGCAGGCCGCGACAATGCGGTAAAAGGCTATGAAATGCGATTGGAAAGCCGTCGGAAGCGCGCCCAGGCCGCCCGGGAAACCTGGAACCAGCTAACCTTGGATGTGGGGGAGCAAATGCGCCGGGCCAAGCTGCTGGAAGATCTGGAACGGAACCTGGAAGGTTTTGCCCAGAGCGTGAAATCGGTGATGAAAGAGGCAAGCCGGGGGCTGCTGTCCGGGATTTGCGGCCCGGTGACCCAGCTGCTGAAAACCCCCGGGGAATATTCTGTGGCGTTGGAGACAGCGCTGGGAGCATCCATGCAGAATGTGGTGGTGGAGACGGAGCAGGATGCCAAAAACGCCATTCGTCTGTTAAAGCAGCGTGATTGGGGCCGGGCCACCTTCCTGCCCTTGACCACCATTCGGGGGAACGTGTACAATCCCCGGGATATAGAGGAGATGCCAGGGTTTGTGGGCATGGCCAATACGCTGTGTTCCTGTGAGCCCAAATACAATGAGATCCGGGATTCCCTTTTGGGGCGGATCGCGGTGGCCGAGGATTTGGACAGCGCCACCGCCATTGCCAAGCGGACAGGCTACCGTCTGCGGGTGGTGAGTTTGGACGGCCAGGTGGTCAATACCGGCGGTTCCCTGACTGGTGGTTCCAAGGGGCGGAATTCCGGGCTTTTGAACCGGGCGTCCGAGATCCAGCGGATCCGGGAAAAAGCGGCGGAACTGGATAAGAAAGCCAAAGCGGCGGAAGCGGAGTTCCATCAGCGGCAAGAGGAACTTTCCTCTTGTGAAGGGGAATTGGAAGCCGCCCGGGGGGAATTCGCTTCCGCCCAGGAAGAGTATATCCGCATCAGCTCAGAATGCTCCCGGGTCAGCCGGGAGCTGGAACAGCTAACGGAAAACGCGGCCAGTCTGGAGCGGGAACGGACGGATTCCGCTGGGAGGCTGAAAGAGCTGGGAGAGCGGGAACAGGAAACCCGCAAAGCCATTGCCCAGCTGGAAGAGCAGGTGCAAAAAGCGCAAGAGGAAAACCAAAAGCTTTCCGGCAGCCGAGAAGAACAAATGGCCCGGTGCGAGGATATTTCCCAGACCATTCAGGAAATCCGCATGGGGGAATTTTCCGCTCAGAAGGACCGGGACGCTTTGGCGGCCGCTGTGGCAGGCTTAGAGGAACGGAAACGGGATTCCGCCGGGGCTGTGGAACGGCTGCGGCAGGAGATCCAGGAGTTGGAAGAAAAAAGCACCCAGCTGGAAGAACAGCGCAAGGCCACCTTGGAGCAGGCTCAGCAGCTGCGGCAACAGGCGGAATCCACCCGGCAGAGCCTGAAATCTATGGGAGAAAAACGGACCGGTCTGGAACAAGAGGCTGCCAAGCTCCGGGAACGGGAGCGGGAAGCCACAGCTCAGCGAGAGAACGTGGGCCACGAACTGGCCAGGCTCCAGGAGCGGTCGGAGAATTTGCAGAAGGAATATGACACCATTCTGTCCCGTATGTGGGACGAGTACGAGCTTACCCGCCGGGAAGCGGAAGAGGTGGGGGAAAAGATCGAAGATCTTCCCACTGCCCAGCGGCGGCTGCAAGAGCTGAAAAATAAGATCAAAGCTCTGGGGGCCGTAAATGTGGGCGCTGTGGTGGAATACCAAGAGGTGTCCCAGCGGTATGAGTTTTTGAAGACCCAGATTGGCGATGTGGAGAAATCCAAGGCGGAACTGCTGGACTTGATCCAGGACCTGACAAAGCATATGCGCCAGCAGTTCACGGAGCGTTTCCAGCAGATCAACGAGAACTTCGGTCAGATTTTCCGGGAGCTGTTTGGGGGCGGTACGGGAAGCCTTTCCTTCACCGATGAAAGCGACGTGCTCACTTCGGGCATTGAGATCAAGGTCCACCCCCCGGGGAAGATCGTTACCCATATCGAGTCTTTGTCCGGCGGGGAAAAGGCCCTGGTGGCCATCTCTATCTACTTCGCCATTATGCGGGTAAACCCGCCGCCGTTCTGCGTGCTGGACGAGATCGAGGCCGCCTTGGACGATGTGAACGTGACCCGGTTTGCCCAGTACCTGCGGCGTATGAGCGGGAATTCCCAGTTTATCACCATCACCCACCGCCGGGGCACCATGGAAGGTTCGGACATGCTGTATGGTGTGACCATGCAGGATCAGGGGATTTCCAAACTGCTGGCGCTGCGTACGGAAGAAGCGGCGGAATTCGGAACATAAGGCCAAGGCCAGAACCATTACAGACACAGAGAGGAAGAAATGTATGGGCTTCTTTGACAAGATCCGGGAAGGGCTGAAAAAAACCCGGGATAATATCAGCGGTCAGATTACCCAGATGGTGAATTCCTTCACCAAGATTGACGAGGAGCTTTTTGAGGAATTGGAAGAGCTGCTGGTGATGGGAGACGTGGGTGTGAATACCGCTGAGTACATTTGTGACCAGCTGCGGGGGAAGATTAAGGAAAAGGGCATTACCGACCCCAGCCTGATTATGGGAGAATTAAAAGGGATCGTGTCCGAAATGCTCCAAGGGGACGACACCCTGCACATCTCCACCAAGCCGTCCATTATTTTGGTGATCGGCGTGAACGGAGTGGGAAAAACCACCACCATCGGCAAGCTGGCTTCCCGCCTGAAGGGTGAGGGAAAGTCGGTGATCCTGGGGGCGGCGGATACGTTCCGGGCAGCGGCCATCGAGCAGCTTGAGGTTTGGGCCGGACGGGCCGGAGTTCCTTTGATCAAACACAAAGAGGGAGCCGATCCCGCGGCGGTAGTGTTCGATACCATTGCCGCGGCTAAGGCCCGGAATTGCGATGTGATCATCTGCGATACAGCGGGACGGCTGCACAACAAGAAGAACCTGATGGACGAGCTGGGGAAAATCTCCCGTGTGATCGACCGGGAGCTGCCTGGCTGTGACCGGGAAACCTTGTTGGTGCTGGACGCCGCCACCGGACAAAACGCGGTAAACCAGGCTAGAGAATTTCAGAGCGCCGCGGGCATTACCGGAATTGTGCTGACCAAGCTGGACGGCACCCCCAAGGGCGGAGTAGTGCTGCCCATCAAGCAAGAGTTGGGACTGCCGGTGAAATTTATCGGCGTGGGGGAACAGGTGGACGATTTGCAGCCCTTTGACGCCACATCCTTTGCCGACGCTTTGTTTGACAACCAGGTAGACGATACCCCTGCCTTTGCAGAAGACCGGGAGCGGGCGGAACTGGAAGCCCAGGCAGAAGCAGAGGAAGCCCGGGAGGAGCGGGAGCTTCTTTCCGAAGAGCTTCTGGAAGGGGCAGAGTCTCCAGAAGAAGCCCTTTCGGAAGAAAGCCTGCTGTCGGATATTGACACCATGCTGGGGGAAGAACCGGAAGAAAAAGAGCCTGAACAGGAACACTCCCAGGAAGTGACTCCGGAAGAGTCTCAGGACGAGCCTCAAAAGGAGTCCGGAGAAGAAGAACCTCAGGCGGAACCGGAAAAGAAGCGCAGGCGTTTCTGGCCCTTTGGCCGGAAACGGGATCAGGAATAAAACCGGGAAAGGATCAGGGAAATGAAAATTGTAATCGCTACCCATAATCAGGGGAAAATCGTGGAATTTAAGCGTATGCTGGAACCCATGGGAATACAGGTGGTGACTGCGGAGCTGTCCGAGCCAGAGGAGACGGGAACCACCTTTGGGGAAAACGCCTTTATCAAAGCGGAATCCGCCTGCAAGGAAACGGGATTGCCTGCTGTGGCCGATGATTCGGGCTTGTGCGTGGATTATCTGGACGGCGCGCCGGGGATTTACTCCGCCCGGTTTGCCCAGCCTGGAAAACGGCGGCTGACTGTGCTGGAGAAGCTCCAGGGAGTTCCCCAAGAGCAGCGGGGTGCCCATTTTGTCAGCGCGGTGTGTTGTGTGTTCCCCAATGGGGACAGGATCGACGCAGAGGGCAAGTGCTACGGCACCATCGCTTTTGAGTCCCGGGGAGAAAACGGCTTTGGATACGATTCCATCTTTGAACAGGAAGGGCGCACCTTTGGGGAAATGACCGATGAGGAAAAGGACGCCCGCAGCCATCGGGGGAAGGCTTTTTCCGAATTTGAGGAAAAGCTTCGGGAGTATTTGAAAGGGAAATAAGCTGGAAAGAAAATCCAACTGGAACAAGGAGAAAAGTATGTTAACAAGCAAACAGCGCGCGTATCTCCGTTCTCTAGCGGTGAACGAGGATACCATTTTGATGATGGGAAAATCCGGCATGAGCCCGGAGCTGATCAAGCAGGCCGACGACGCCCTGGAAAAGCGGGAGCTGATCAAGGGCCGGGTGCTGCCGGAATCCTCTCCCATGAGTTCCCGGGAAGCAGCGGAAGAAATCGCCCGGCAAACGGGAAGCGACGTGGTGCAGGTGATCGGTTCACGGTTTGTGCTTTACCGGAAAAAGAAAAAAGATCCGAAGATTGTCCTGCCCCGCTGAAAGGGGGAGGACGTTGAAAACAGGCATTTACGGCGGAACGTTTAACCCCATTCACCGGGGCCATCTCCATTTGCTGCAGGAATTTTCCAGGAGACTGAACCTGGACAGGGTGCTTTTGATCCCCACCCATGTACCGCCCCACAAGGCTGCGCCTGACCTGGCCAGCGGAAAGGACCGGTTGGCCATGTGCCGTTTGGCGGTGGGGGACAGGCCGAACCTACAGGTTTCGGAACTTGAGATGCGGCGGGAAGGGAAAAGCTTCACCGCTGACACCTTGGAAGAACTGCGTTCCCTGTATCCTCAAGATCAGTTTTACCTTTTGATGGGAGAGGATATGTTCCTCACGGTAGAGCAGTGGTACCGGCCGGAAACCATTTTCTTTCTGGCGACCGTGTGCGCTACTCCCCGGAGCCTTCACGGCATGGGAAAGCTCCAGATGAAAAAGGAAGAATATGAGTCCCGGTATGGCGCCCGGTGTGTTTTGGAGAATATCCCCTATTTGCCTGTTTCCTCTACCCAGGTGCGGGAGTGGGTCAACCAGGGCAGGGACATTACCCCTTTGGTGCCGGACAAGGTGGCGGCTTATATTCAGGAGCATGGTATTTACAGGAAAGGACGGGACACAATGGATTATTCCCAATATGAGGCGGAAGTGAAAACCCATCTGACGGAGAAGCGGTTTTATCACAGCCAGTGTGTGGCGGCGGAAGCGGCCAGGCTGGCGGAACGGTACGGAGCCGATGTGGAAAAGGCCCGTTTGGCGGGAATTCTCCACGATATTATGAAGGATACGCCGGCAGAGGAACAGTTGAAAATACTGGCGGATTCTGGTATAATACTGAGCAACCCCCAGAAGCGTAACCGGAAGCTGTGGCATGCCCTGTCCGGAGCAGCCTATATCCGGAAAAAGCTGGGGGACGTGAGTCCGGAAATCGTGGCCGCAGTGGAATGCCATACCAGCGGTAAAGGGAACATGACCCTTTTGGAGAAAGTGCTGTTCGTGGCGGATTATATCTCTGCCGACCGGGATTACCCCGGCGTGGACGAGATGCGGCGGCTGGCGGACAACAGCCTGGAAGAAGCCATGGTGGAAGGGATCCGCTTTACTGTAGATGAGCTGATGGGTCAAAAACTGCCTGTGGCGGCGGAATCCATCGATGCGTATAACGACGCGATTTTTACCTTAGAGAAAAAGGAGCAACAAGCATGACGTCTTTGGAACTGGCAAAGAAGGCAGCCGCTTTTTTGGACAGTAAAAAAGCGGAAAAGCTCAATGTGATAGAGATCGAAACAGTGTCCAGCCTGGCAGATTATTTCGTCATTGCCACCGGTAACAATAACACCCACGTGCGGGCGTTGGC
The DNA here is from genome assembly GCA_019416395.1 of Clostridiales bacterium. GTDB lineage: Bacteria > Bacillota > Clostridia > Oscillospirales > Acutalibacteraceae > Acutalibacter. Next base: position 49,966 of record DXXH01000001.1, on the reverse strand, counting down.
CGATGAGCTGGACGAAAAGCTGAAAGGTGAGGGCCTGCCCCCCGCCCGTATGGAAGGGTACCGGTCCAATTCCTGGATTCTGCTGGATTGGGGCAATGTGGTGGTTCACATTTTTACCCAGGAAGGCCGGGATTTCTACGACCTGGACCGGCTGTGGGCAGACGGCAAGAAAGTGGATTGGCAGTCCGAGGAAGAAGCATAAAAGTTCTTTGCCCGCTGTCTTTCAAAAAGCGAGCAGGAGTCCTGTAAGAAGTTTCCCCCGCGGACGCCGGGTGAACGGTTTGGTTTCAGGTGAGTAAGCGCAGCGCACGCCCCGCGACGTAAAAGTTCTTTGCCTACTGTCTTTCATAAAGCGAGCAGGAGTCTTGCAAGAAGTTTCCCCCGCGGACGCCGGGTGAACGGTTTGGTTTCAGGTGAGTAAGCG
>DXXH01000001.1:0-49442 GCA_019416395.1 Clostridiales bacterium | reverse complement strand
TTTCAGGTGAGTAAGCGCAGCGCACGCCCCGCGACGTAAAAGTTCTTTGCCTACTTTCTTTCAAGAAAGTAGGGGAAAGGTATGATAAAGATGAAATATGAGCACAAGGCCATAGAGTCAAAATGGCAGGAAAAATGGGAAGAAACCGGTGTGTTTCATGCCCAAAACGGATCGGATAAGCCCAAGTATTACGCATTGATCGAGTTCCCCTATCCTTCCGGACAGGGATTGCACGTAGGCCACCCCCGTCCCTATACCGCACTGGACGTAGTGGCCCGGAAACGCCGTATGCAGGGCTACAATGTGCTGTATCCCATTGGCTGGGACGCTTTTGGACTTCCCACCGAAAACTACGCCATTAAGAACCACGTGCACCCTGCCGAGGTGACCAAGCAGAATATCGCCCGGTTCAAAAAACAGATCCAGTCTTTGGGTATCTCCTTCGACTGGAGCCGGGAAATCTCCACCACGGACCCCAAGTATTATAAGTGGACCCAGTGGATTTTCCTGCAGCTGTTCAAAGCCGGATTGGCCTATAAAAAGGAAATGAACGTGAACTGGTGTACTTCCTGCAAGTGCGTGCTGGCCAACGAGGAAGTGGTCAACGGCGTGTGCGAGCGCTGCGGCAGCGAAGTGGTTCACAAGGTGAAGAGCCAGTGGATGCTGAAAATCACCGCCTATGCCCAGCGGCTCATCGACGACCTGGATCTGGTGGATTACCCGGAGCGGGTCAAGACCCAGCAGAAGAACTGGATTGGCCGTTCCACCGGCGCTGAGGTGGATTTTGACACCACCGCCGGGGATAAGCTGACGGTTTATACCACCCGTCCCGATACCCTTTACGGCGCTACCTATATGGTGGTTTCCCCGGAGCATCCTTATCTGGAAAAGTGGGCGGACAAGCTGGAAAACCTGGACGAAATCAAAGCCTATCAGGAGCAGGCTGCCCGGAAGTCCGATTTTGAGCGGACGGAAGTGGCCAAGGATAAGACCGGCGTGAAGCTCCAGGGCGTTTCCGCCATCAACCCCTTGACCGGAAAAGAGATCCCCATCTTTATTTCCGATTACGTGCTGGTGTCTTATGGTACCGGCGCCATCATGGCTGTGCCCGCCCACGATACCCGCGACTGGGAGTTTGCCAAGAAATTCAACCTGCCCATCATCGAGGTGGTCAAGGGCGGCAACGTGGAAGAGGAAGCCTTTACCGATTGTGAAACCGGCGTCATGGTCAATTCCGGGATCTTGGACGGCTTGACCGTGGAAGAGGCCAAGAAGAAAATTACCGAGTACCTGGAAGAGAAGGGGATCGGCCACGCAAAAGTCAATTTCAAGCTCCGCGACTGGGTGTTCTCCCGCCAGCGGTATTGGGGCGAACCCATTCCCGTGGTGTATTGCGAGAAATGCGGCTGGGTGCCGCTGCCGGAAAGCGAGCTGCCCTTGCGTCTGCCTGAGGTAAAGTCCTATGAGCCCACGGATAACGGGGAATCCCCCTTGGCCCATATGACCGATTGGGTGAACACCACTTGTCCTCATTGCGGCGGCCCCGCTAAGCGGGAAACCGATACCATGCCCCAGTGGGCAGGTTCTTCCTGGTATTTCCTGCGGTACATGGATCCCCACAACGATCAGGAATTCGTTTCCCAGGAAGCGCTGAAGTACTGGTCCCCGGTGGATTGGTACAACGGCGGCATGGAGCATACCACCCTGCATCTGCTGTACAGCCGGTTCTGGCACAAATTCCTGTTTGACCAGGGATTGGTGCCCACTCCCGAGCCCTATGCCAAACGTACCAGCCATGGCATGATCTTGGGCGAGAACGGGGAAAAGATGAGCAAATCCAGAGGCAATGTGGTCAATCCCGACGACATTGTCAATGAGTATGGCGCGGATACCATGCGGCTGTACGAAATGTTCATCGGCGACTTTGAGAAAGCCGCTCCCTGGAGCAATGCCGGGATCAAGGGATGCCGCCGTTTTGTGGAGCGGTATTGGAACTTGCAGAGCATGCTCTGTGAGGACGAGGGGATCCGCCCCGATATGGAAAGCGCCTTCCATAAAGCAATTAAGAAGGTGAGCGAAGATACGGAAGTGTTGAAGTTCAACACCGCCATCGCCGCCTTGATGACCTTGATGAACCAGATCACCGCAAAGGGCAATATCTCCAAGGAAGAACTGCGGATCTTCACCATCTTGCTCAATCCTTTTGCTCCCCATGTCACCGAAGAGGTGTGGGCCGACAACGCCCTGGGAGAGGGCTTGGTAGCCCAGCAGTCCTGGCCCGCCTATGACGAGGCTAAGTGTAAGGACGAAACTGTGGAGATCGTGGTGCAGGTGTGCGGTAAAGTCCGGGCTCATTTGAATGTGGCCGCTGACATCAGCAAAGAGGACGCCTTGGCCGCCGCCAAAGAAGATCCCAAGATTGCCGCGGAAATCGCCGGGAAAAACATTGTGAAAGAGATTTACGTGCCTGGAAAACTGGTCAATATTGTGGCCAAGTAAACGGAACGAAAACAGAGAAAGAGGGGCAATCGCCCCTCTTTTTTCGTTTTGGACTAGAAAAAGAGCTGCCGTTTTTCGCGGCAGCCCTTTTTTATCTTTTTACAATACCAGCCTTGTCCGTATGTGAGCGGGGGCCGGGAAACAGCGAACTCTTTTCCCTTTGGAAAGGTACACCGCAGGGGGAGTTTTCACTTTGCCGGTTTAGCGCGCAGTGGGAAAGAAACCCGCAATGGGTCGTTCCCGCAGCGGCAGACCCTTTGGCCAGGTCAGTGATTCTTCCGGCGAAGGCGGTTGCCCTGAACTATCCAGACGGCCAGTACGATCAAAGCCAGGAAGAGAATCCCACAGACCAGGAAGTAGAAAGGTGTCCAGGGACCGGCCACATTCCAGCGGCCCAGGAGAATATCGGCAACGGCCCTGACCGGCCAGAGAATGGCAGAAACCAAAGCGGCTAAAACGTCCAGAAATGCTCTTGTCAGGCTTCCCAGCGCCCCCATGAAGGATTCCAGAAGCCGCCAGACGCTGGAAAGAAACTCAAAAACAGCTGAGAACATACACGATAATCCCCTTTCTGGAAAGCGTCAATCAGCGGCACTTTCCACAATATTGTAGTAAGTGCGGGCGGTGATGGCATAGATGACTGCGTAGGCCAGGGCAAATACTGCCACACAGCCCAAGGTGGAGAAGAGAATCAGATGAAAATCCACCAACCCCATCATGAACAGGATCTTTTGCAGCATGGGGAAGGCAAAGGCCAAGTGAAGTACTGCGGTGAGCAGAGGCAGGAAGAACACCAGAAGGATCTGGCTGTGAATGCTCTTTTTCACTTCCTGATGACTCATGCCCACCTTTTGCATGATGGAAAACCGCTTGGCGTCCTCATAGCCTTCGGAGACCTGCTTGTAGTAGATAATCAGCGCTGTGCCCAGCAGGAACAACACGCCCAAGAACAGGCCCAGGAAGAACAGCCCGCCGTACAGGGTCATAAAGCTTTCCCGGGACGTGGCGGAGTCCTCGAACATCAAGGAGTTATACTCCACGCCAGGGCCTTGAAAGGTTCTGGTCCCCAAAGCTTCCGACATGGCTTTGATGTCCTGGATATTTTCCCCTGCCACGTCGAAATCGTAGGAGTAGGCGGGCGGCACAAAGGCTTCTTCATCCGGGGTAGTACCCCCGGCGAGAATGGTGTTGACCACTGCCTCGTCCTTGACCACCATGTAGTATGTCTCATAGATTTGGGCTATGGTAGAAGCGTTAGGGAAGCTGTACTGGGTGGGGAGAATGGTGAATTCCACATGGTTGATGGTCAGCGTGTCCGTGTCCGGAAACGTTCCCAGAGGGTCGCAGAACAGCACCTGGTTTTCCCCAAGCTCCAGGTTTTCACCGGACAACCGGTTGAATTCCTCTTGGGTAAAAACTTCCGCAACAGCGTAGGTGGTAGAGTAGGTTTCATCGCTGGTGGAGAAAGAGGTGCCATTTCGTGCCATGGTGATGTTCCAATTTTCCTGGTCCACCACATGTTCCAGAGTAATTCCCAGGGCTTCCGCTTCTTCTGCCACAGAGTTCCGGATCATATCTTTGGCTTCCTGGTTGGCGCCTTGGACAGTGATGAGAATATTCCGGGGATAACGGGTCCGCATTAACCCGTCCATAGAGGTGTACAGGGAGAAGGTGGTGGATACGGTGACCAGCAGTGCTGTGAACAACACACAGATGGACGCCAGTCCCGCCGCGGTTTGCTTCATGCGGAACAGCATGCCGGAAACAGCGGTAAAATGGTTTGTCTTGTAATAGAAGTTCTTGTTCTTTTTCAGCAGTTTCAGCAGGGCGGTGATACCGGTGATAAACAGCAGGTAAGTGCCCAGAATGACCAAAATGACCGCTACAAAAAAGAACAACAACGCCTGCAGGGGGGAAGTGATGGTGACGGCCATGTAGTAACCAGTCCCCAGAAGGGCGGCGCCCAAGATCGCCAGGATCCAGTGGGCTTTGGGTTCTTTTTCTCCTTGCTCCCCGCCGTGCAGCAGCTCAATGGGTTTGGAGAGCTTTACCTGCAACAGGTTATAGCAAAGTGTCAGCAGGAAGATGCAGCCGAATAGGATTAAAGTGCTGAAAATGGCGGAATAGGGGATCATAAAGGTGATGGGCAAACTGGCTCCCAACAAAAGGCCCAGCACCCAGAACATGACCCATGAGAAGACGATCCCCAGAACCAGCCCCGAAAACAGGGAAACGCAGGCGGTGAGCAGCGTTTCGCGGAACAGGATTTTGGCGATATGCCGTTTTTCCATGCCCAAAATGTTGTAAAGGCCCAGTTCCTTTTTCCGGCGTTTGATGATAAAGCTGTTGGTGTAAAACAGGAAAAGTACGGCGAACAGGGCGATCACAAACTGCCCCAGTTCCATCATGGACCCCACTGTGCGGCCGCCGTACATGGCGTATTGGTCGATGCCTGGCACAAGGGCACAGATGGTGTAGAACATGATGATGATCCCCGCCGAGGAAAGCAAGTAAGGCAGGTAGACCCGGCGGTTATTTCTCAGGTTGGTAAAGGCCAGCTTCCAGTAGAACCCCATACTGTGATTACCCATGAACCGCCACGCTCCTTTCCCGGCTGGTGGCCAGCTGGGTCAATGTCTGGGAGATGGCCTGGTACAGGTCGTCATCGGACATGGCGCCCCGGTAGATTTGATGGAACACCTGACCGTCCTTGATGAACAACACTCGGCCTGCCCGGCAGGCGGCCTGAAGGGAATGGGTTACCATTAGAATGGTTTGGCCTTCCCGGTTGATATCGGCGAAAATGTCCATGATCTGCCCAGCGGAACGGGAATCCAAAGCGCCGGTGGGTTCGTCGGCCAAGATCAGTTGGGGACGGGTAATGATGGCCCGGGCGATGGCGGCCCGCTGCTTCTGACCACCGGAGACTTCAAAGGGGAACTTTTGCAGCAGTTCCCAGATGCCGAGCCTGTGGGCGATGGGGTCGATCCGCTGCTTGATCTCGTCGTATTTTTTCCCCGCAAGCACCATGGGCAGGAAAATGTTGTCCTGAATGGAGAAGGTGTCCAGCAGGTTGAAGTCCTGGAACACAAAGCCCAGGTTATCCCGCCGGAAAGCGGAAATCTCCTTCTCGTTCAGGGTGACGATATTCCGCATGTTCAGGAATACTTCCCCGCCTGTGGGTTTATCCAGTCCGGCCAAAATGTTCAGAAGAGTGGTTTTACCGGAGCCGGATTCCCCCATGATTGCCACAAATTCCCCTTGTTCCACGGTAAAGCTCACCCCGCTCAGGGCCTGGACTTTGGCCCCGCCTAGCCGGGTGGTGTACACCTTTTGCAGATTGTTTACGTTTAAAAGTGCCATTGGTGATCTCTCCTTTTTCACAGTTGGGAAACATCTCTCTTTTTCCGTTTCTGGAAAAAGTATAGGTCCCATTTCTTACACGTTTCATAAGGCCGCCTTACAAAAGCCCGGCGGAAAACTTACGGTTTTGATAGAAAGGAAAAAAAGAACCGCCGCGAAAAAACTCGCGACGGTTTCCATTTCTTTCAATCTTTATAGAAGTAGTTGGTGGATTTCCCCGTAGGTTTTCACTTGGTACGTGATAGTAAGTTCCCCGGAGAGAGGGCAGCCCTGGGGGTTGTACCACAGGGAATCGATGCCCACGTTTTGGGCTCCCAGCATGTCCGAGGTGAGGGAATCCCCCAACAGCAGAGCACGCTCTTTTTCGAAGCCGGGAATACGGGAAAATACATAGTCGAAATACCGTGGGTCAGGCTTGGCGGCCCCAGCGTCCTCAGAAACAAAATACGCCTTTACGTATTCCAGCAGGCCGGAACGTTCCAGCCGTGTCTTTTGGGTGACGGCGTTGCCGTTTGTCACAATGTAAAGGGTATATTGGGCGGAAAGCTCCCGCACCAATTCCAGCGCTCCCGGGTATAACGCTCCCCCTTGGGCCAGGTTGTGGAAATATTCCTGGTTGATGGCTTCCGGGTCTCCGGAAAGCCCTGTTTCTGCCAGAAAATCCCGGAACCGGGCCACGACCAGCTCCGGTTTTGTGCATTCGCCCCGTTCCAGCTTTGCCCACCACCGGCTGTTGCATTGTTCGTAGCGGTCCAGCAGCTCTTGGGAAAAAGGCCGTTGTTCCTCAAAACAGGCCTTGTAAGTAGCACGGAACGCTTTGGCCATGTCCTGGTCAAAATCCAGAAGCGTGCCGTCGGCGTCAAAAAGCAGAAAGCGGTATTTTTTCACAGGGGAAGGCTCCTTTCGGGAACATAGCCTTTTGAAGGGCCGCATAGAAATAAGGTGTCCATCTAGTAGGAATGATACCCCAAAGGGCTGCCGCTGTCAAGAAACCGGCGGCGCTGGAAAGGAAGGCCTTATGAAACATTTCCATCTGAAAAAGTATAGCTATTTTGTGCTGTGGCTGGTGCTGTTCGCCTCGGTGGCGGGGGTGTGGTTTTTCAGCGGGTACCAAGGGCAGCAAGGACAACCGGGGGGAACCGGAAGCTCCCAGGCTCCAGACACCACCCCCATGACCCAAGTATCTCCAGAAGAGGAAGATCCTCTGATTGGGGTGTGGGTGCCCTATTTTTCCCTGGCCACCCCGGAAGGCACCCAGGAAGCCTTTGAGGCAAACTACAAGAAAATCGCCGATACAGCTTTGGAGAAGGGGATCAACGCCATGTTTGTCCATGTGCGGCCCTTTTCCGATTCCCTATACCCTTCCCAATATTTTCCCTGGTCCCATATTCTCACAGGCACCCAAGGGCAGGATCCCGGGTTTGACGCTCTGCAATTTATGATCGATTACACCCACAGCCTGGGTATGGAATTCCACGCCTGGATCAATCCCCTGCGGATCAAGACCTCGGAAACGCCCGCTACCCTGGCGGATTCCAACCCCTATGTGCAGCTGGGGGAAGAATACCCCTCTTACTTTATGGAGTACGAGGGCGGTGTGTACTTAAACCCGGCGTACCCTTATGTGCGCACGTTGATCGCTGACGGCGCCGCGGAGATCGCCGCTAACTACGATGTGGACGGCATTCACTTTGACGATTATTTTTACCCCAGTCAGGATTCCGCCCTGGACAGCGAAGCTTACGAAGCCTACACCCAGTCGGTGGAAGCGCCCATTCCTTTGCTGGAGTGGCGGACGGCCAATATCAATGCCATGGTGGCCCAGGTGTACAGCGCCATCAAAGAGGTGAAGCCGGAAGTGGTGTTTGGGATCTCCCCACAGGGGAACATTCAAAACGATGAGGCCATGGGGGCTGACGTGAAAACCTGGGCGGCAGTGCCGGGATATGTGGATTACCTATGTCCCCAGCTGTACTTCAGTTTTGAGAACGAGGCGCTGGGGTATCAGGAAGCTTTGGAAGAATGGGCGGCGCTGCCCCGCCATGAGGGGCTGAGCCTGTACGCTGGATTGGCGTTGTATAAGGCGGGTACCGACGCGGACAATGGGACTTGGCTTTTGCGGGATAACATTATCGCGTTGCAGGCGGAAGCAGCGTTGGAAGCAGGATACCAGGGGGTCATCTTGTATTCTTCGGACTATCTTGACGCGGAACAGACGAAAAAAGAGATGGAAAATGCAATGGCTGTGCTAGAATAATTCATTTTGTGTTGACTTGTGGCGATTTAAAGTGGTATAATGTGAAAATTAACATCACTAGATTGTAATTTTAAAGAAAAGGAGTCGGGTGAAATGTGCGAAATCAATGAGATTGGCCCGCGGCTGCGAGAACTGCGGGAAGCCAGCGACTACACAGTGGAGCGTTTGGCGGCGGAATTGCGGGTAGATCCGGACGTATACCGGAACTACGAACAGGACGGGAAGGATATTCCCATCAGCCTAATCTATGAAGTAGCCAATAAGTTTGGGGTAGACTTCGCGGAGATCGTTACCGGAGCCCCTTCCCGACTGGATACCTACCACATTGTCAAACGGGGTCAAGGCCGGGTGGTAAACCGGAATCCGGAATACCACTTTGAGGATTTGGCGTACCGGTACGCGGATAAGGTGATGCAGCCCTTGCTGGTCACCCTGGAGCCCACGGACGCGCCCGCCAAGCTGATCACCCATTCCGGCCAGGAGTTCAACATGGTTTTGGAAGGGACGGTCATTGTGGTGATCGGAGATAAAGAATTCCCCCTGACAGCCGGGGATTCCATTTACTTTAATCCCACCATTCCTCACGGCCAGCGCTGCGGCGGCACAGAGAAGGCCCGGTTTATCACGGTGATTGCGGAATAAGGCGCGCCGGGCGGATTGTATGTGAAATAGAAAGGATGTTTGAACCCCATGGACATGTTATTGAAGAAATATCTTCCCAGGATCGAATTTGATTCCTATGAGGATTTTAAAGCCAATTATAAAGTGAACGTGCCGGAAGACTTTAACTTCGGCTTTGACGTGGTGGACGCCTGGGCAGAAGCGGAGCCGGAAAAGAAGGCCCTTGTGTGGTGCGATGAGGAAGATGACGAAAAAATATTCACCTTTACGGACATCAAACGGTTGTCCAATAAAGCGGCCAACTTTTTCAAGAGCCTGGGCGTGAAGAAAGGCTCCGTGGTCATGCTGATTCTCCGCCGCCGTTGGGAATACTGGATCTGCGCCACCGCTCTCCACAAGATTGGCGCGATTTTGATCCCCGGCACCTTGCAGCTGACCAAAAAGGACATTGTCTACCGTGGCAACGCCGCCAAGGTGTGCGCTGTGGTATGCGTGAATGACCCCTTTGTGATCGAGCAGGTGGAAGCCGCCGAAGGGGATATCCCCACCCTGAAGAACAAGATCATGGTGGTGGAGCGCCGGGAAGGCTGGCTGGATCTCAACGAGGAAATGGAAAAGTTTTCCGATGAGTTCCCCCGTCCCACCGGTGAGGAAGCCACCCGCTGGGACGACACCATGCTGGTGTATTTCACGTCTGGTACCACCGGCATGCCCAAAATGGTGCAGCACAATTTCTCCTATCCCCTGGGGCATATTGTCACCGCCAAGTATTGGCAGCAGGTGGAAGAGAATAAGCTTCACATGAGCGTGTCCGATTCTGGCTGGGCCAAATTCGGCTGGGGCAAGATTTACGGCCAGTGGGTGTGCGGCGCAGTGATCTTCTGCTATGACATGGAAGCCAAATTCAATCCCCGCCATCTGTTGGAGCATCTGGAAAAATACAAGGTGACCACCTTCTGCGCGCCGCCTACCATGTTCCGGTTCATGCTTCAGGAAGACGTGACCAAGTACGATCTGTCCAGTATCCATCACTGCTGCATCGCCGGAGAGCCCCTGAATCCCGAGGTGTTCAAGAAGTGGCTGGAACTGACGGGCTTGAAGCTGTATGAAGGCTTTGGCCAGTCGGAAGGCTCGGTGATGCTGGCCAACTTCCAGTGGTTCGAGCCCATTCCCGGCTCCACTGGCAAACCCTCGCCCCTGTACGATATCCAGCTGATCGATGGCAACGGCAACGTGTGCGAGGACGGTGAGGAAGGTACCATCGCCATTATGGACGTGAAAAATCACCCGCCTGTGGGACTGTTCACCGGCTATTACTTAAACGATGAAATGACCCAGGAAAAGCTGGGCGGCGCCTATTACGACACTGGCGACGTGGCCTGGCGGGACAGCAACGGGTATTACTGGTTTGTGGGCCGCAATGACGACGTGATCAAGTGTTCCGGTTACCGGATCGGGCCCTTCGAGGTGGAAAGCGCTTTGCTGGAGCATCCGGCGGTGGTGGAATGCGCCATTACCGGCGCGCCGGATCCCATTCGCGGCCAAGTGGTGAAAGCCACCATTGTGCTGGCAAAGGGGTATGAAGGCACCCCCGAGCTGACAAAGGAATTGCAAAACCATGTGAAGCACGCTACCGCTCCCTATAAATATCCCCGGGTGATCGAGTACGTGAAGGAGCTGCCCAAGACTATTGGCGGCAAGATCAAGCGGGCGGAAATCCGCAAAGCTGACGAGCAATAAGGGGAAGCGGAAACGCCGTTTCCTGACGAGGTTTTATCATAAAAACAAGGGCCTGGAACCGCTGGCCGCCATTGGCAGCCGGGGATCCGGGCCCTTGTGTGTTTGTGAATTTTTAATCTAGGTTCCGTATGGGGATTCAGTCGCTTTCCACACGGACGCTTTCTTTGCCGTAGAATGTAGCCACCCTCTGGTTCACAGCGTTTTCCGGGTCTTCCGAAAGGACGGGTACAGAGGTGGGAAGTAGAAGCTCAGGCCGGTAGGTAATGGGTTCCAACACCACCTGGGTCAGGGAAGAGTCTTCCAACAGGGCCACTTGGGCTTCCACTTGAGCGTGGTAGCTTTGGGCTTCGCCGTTGCGCAGGCTGCGCAGGGCACTGACCCCGCTGAGGGATTTGAAATCGGACAAGGTGACTACAGAAACACAGAATAGCAGCGCCAGGGAGAGGGTAACCGCCGCCTTTGAGACGCCGGTCTTTTTGGGGGAAAGCTTTCCTGCGGGAAGGTGGACAAACCAGCCGCACAGGTAGAAGGTGACCCCGCCTGCCAGCAGGCAAAAGGCGTCGTAGTACAGGTCTTCCATGCGGGCGGCGCCAGTGCCGCCCATGGCGTAGATGGGGGGCGTCAACAGCACGCCCAGCAGGCAGAAAGCCCCCAGCACAGCCAGCAGCGGCATGGGGAAACGGAAGGACAGCTTGGAAGCATATTTGCAAAAGATGGGAGCCAGGAATAGCAGTGCCAGAATCAGCGGAAGGGTAGTCCACTGGGTGATGTTTCTGGCAGCGGCACCCAGGGCCAGAACAATGGCTTTTACAGCGCCGGGACGGTTTTCAAAATGGGCCTGCCGAACGCTGTTTCCCGGGGCCAGAACGCTGATCCCAAAGGCGGCCGTTTCCAAGAGGAAGAAGCAAAGTGTCCCCACTTTTCGGGAAAGGGGAAGACGTTTCCACAGAGTCCAGAGAAAGGCGCACAGCAAAAGCAGCCAGGTGAGAAGTGCTGTGGGATAATTCCCCCCACCCAGGCAGAATGCCAGCACTCCTGCGCCAATCCCACTAGCAAGGGTTTTTGCCTGGGTGGGCGCGCGTAAGAATTTCAGCACCAGGGTGAGGGCGCACAGCATTACCGAGTGGAAAAAGGTGTAAAACAAGGAACCGTTATACCAGAAAAATCCCTCAAAAGCTGAGGGGGCGAAATGCACCATGAAAAAGCACAGGGCGCAGGATACAATGACCCAGGCGGACCGGCTCATGCCCAGCCGGTGGACACACCATTCCTTTAAAAAGAAGAAATTGGAAAACACCAGGGAACCGATCATGAGATAGGCGGTAATGGCGTAAAAGCGTTCCCCGAAAGCGGCGGGCTGTAGCGCCATCAAAAACACCGCGGAGAACGTGCCTTGCCAGTCAAAGTAGGTTTCCGCTGTTTCCTTGGCCGCGGCGGCCAAAATGTCCCACAAAGACCCGCCGGCCCGTACCGTTTGGGCTACATACAGGCCATAGCTGTAGTCGTCGGAACAAGGGTGGTTATAAAAGGAGATGACGGCCAGGGGCAGTAGGCTCAGCCCCAGCAACACTCCGCATACAATGGCCAGCCGCTTTTCCGACAGAAGCCGGTCCGCCTTGGCCCAGAAATTTTTCCCCATGGAACCCCTCCGTAAAACCTGATTTTTCTATTCAGTATAGCCTATTTTCCCACCAGGCGCAAGGCGGGATTTTTTTCGGAAAACCGCTTTCCATCACCCAAAGGTTATGCTATAGTAGTGCTGTGAATTTCATAGGAAGGCGGTCATGCGCCGTCTGGAGAGGAGTCTTTTATGTACACATTTGATCGGGACGCTTATGAGAAGAGAGTGGCCTGGTATACAGACGCCCGTTTCGGCATGTTCATTCACTGGGGGCTTTACGCCATTCCCGCCCGTGGGGAATGGGTGCGCAGCGTAGAGGAGATGCCCAAAGAGGACTATATGCCTTATTTCCACCAATTCAACCCAGTGGATTTTGATCCCCGCCAGTGGGCCAGAGCGGCGAAAGAGGCAGGCATGAAATATGTGGTGCTCACAGCCAAGCATCACGATGGTTTCTGCCTGTTCGATTCCCAGTACACCGATTTTAAATCCACCAATACACCCTTTGGACGGGATATTGTGGCGGAATTTGTGGAAGCGGTCCGGGGCGAAGGCCTGAAAGTGGGGCTTTATTTCTCCCTGTTGGATTGGTACCATGACGATTACCCCCATTATGGGGATCTGCATCATCCCATGCGGAACAATCCGGCTTACAGCAACGAGGGCCGGGATTTCAACCGTTATCTGACCTATCTGCACAACCAGGTGCGGGAGATCTGTACCAATTACGGAAAGCTGGATATTCTGTGGTTTGACTTCTCCTACGGGAACGAGAACTACGTGATGCGGGGCGAAACCTGGAAAGCCACCGAACTGGTCAGCATGGTTCGGGAATTGCAGCCGGGGATCATTATCGACAACCGGCTGGAAGTCAGCGGCGAGGGATTTGGTTCCATGTGGGAAGGCAATCCCACCCCTTATCACGGGGATTTTGTCAGCCCGGAGCAGATTATTCCCCCCAACGGTTTGCAGGACAAGCAAGGCCGTGACTTGGTGTGGGAAGCCTGTATCACCATGAACAACAACTGGGGCTATTGCGCCAAGGACCACTTCTTCAAGCCAGCCCCCATGCTGATCAAAAAGCTGGTGGAATGCGTGTCCAAGGGTGGAAACCTGCTTTTGAATGTGGGGCCCGACGCCCGGGGAAATATCCCGCCCCAGTCTTTGGAGATTTTAAAGCAGATTGGCGCCTGGATGAAGGACAATAGCCAAAGTATCTACGGATGCGGTAAGGCGGGAATGGCCAAGCCGGATACTGGCCGGATCACCCGCAAGGGGAACAAGCTGTATTATCACCTGTTTGAAAACACAGTAGGCCCCATGCCGCTGCCGGGGTTGAAAAAAGAGGAAATCGACTACGTGCGTTACTTGGCTACTGGCGGAGAAGTGCTTTTGTCCAATAGCTGGACCAGCAACAATTATCCGGACATTGTGTTCGCAGATCTGGGAGAAGACCCGGTGCTTCCCGATCCTGTGGATACCGTGCTGGAAGTGACTTTAAAGGAGTAAACGTATGGCAGATCCATTTGTGTTGGAAGCTTGTGTAGACAGTCTGGAGTCCGCTGTGGCCGCCAAAGAAGGCGGCGCCACCCGTATGGAGCTTTGCGCCAATCTGATTATTGGCGGCACCACGCCGGCTCTTTCCCTGGTGCGGCGGGCAAAACAGGAAACGGGGCTGCCGGTTCATGCCTTGCTGCGGCCCCGTTTTGGGGATTTCCTCTATACCCGGGAAGAGTTTTCCATGATGATGGAAGACGCTGCCGCCCTGTTGGAAAATGGGGCCGACGCAGTGGTGTCCGGGTTCCTGACAGCGGAAGGGGATTTGGATGTGGCCCGGTTGGAACCCATGGTGAAACTCTGCCACGAAGCGGGAAAGAAATTCGCGCTGCATCGGGCCTTTGACGTTTGCCGCGACCCATTCCAGGCGTTGGAACAGTGCAAGGCTTTGGGAGTGGATACAATACTTACCTCGGGACAGAAGGACACCTGCGCTGAGGGATTGCCCCTGCTCAAAGAGCTGTGGGGGAAGAAAGGCTCGGTGGAGCTGTTGCTGGGGTCGGGAGTGGACGCCGATGTGATCCGGCAAGCCAGGCAAGTTTTGCCGGAAGCCAGGTCGTTTCACATGAGCGGCAAGAAAGAGGTGGAAAGCGCCATGCGTTACCGGAAAGAAGAAGTCAGCATGGGGCTTCCGGCCTTTAGCGAATATATCATTTGGCGCACGGACCCGGAAAAACTCCGGGAAGCCCGAAAGGAATTGATGAAATCGTGAATTGGTCCCCAGAATTGCTGGAATACGCCCGCACCCAGTTGGAAAAACGGAAACCCGCTTTTGGAGCAGTGGGGAAAGAGCTGGAAAAGCTTCTGAGCCAGTGCGGCAAGGACGAATCTGTGCTGCTTTCTTACTATTACGCCACACTGCCCCTGGTGGATTTGGGAGATTATCCCCCCGTCTATTTTCGTGAGGTGGCCTGGCAGGCCTTGGCGGTCCGGGAAGAATTCCCCTGGTGCGCCGCTTTGCCGGAGCATTTGTTCTTGAGAAGCGTGGCCTATCCCAGGATCAACACCGAGGAGCTGGAGCCTTGCCGAAAGCTGTTCCACGACGCCTTGGTGTCCCGGGTAAAGGGCCTCCCGCTTCCGGAAGCCATTTTAGAGGTGAACCGCTGGTGCGCCGAGCAAGCCACTTATCGTTCCACCGATGGAAGAACCGCTTCGCCTTTCCAGGTGTTCACCAGAGGGTTTGGCCGGTGCGGGGAAGAATCCACCTTTCTGGTGACGGCATTGCGCAGTGTGGGAATCGGGGCACGGCAGGTGTACGCGCCTTGGTGGTCCCACTGTGATGATAACCACGCCTGGGTGGAAGCCTTTGACGGGGAACGGTGGCGTTATCTGGGCGCCTGCGAGCCGGAACCTGTGCTGGACCGTGGGTGGTTCACCCATGCCGCTGCCCGGGCGGTCATGGTGCATACCAGGAGTTTTGTCCAGGGCAGCCGGGAAGAGGTGGCCTTCTTGTTCCCAGATACCCCCGCTTTGGATTGGGATCTCCAGGAAGGAGTGGCGGTGGAAAATTTAACCGCCCGGTATGGAGCCACAAAAAAGCTCACCTTGCGGGTGGCGGACAAGGAAGGTTTCCCTGTCCCGGGAGTCTGGGTAGCTTTTTCCGTGGTGAATATGGCCGCTCCCCGGGAGATCGCCCGCCGTCAGGCAGACGCCCAAGGCAACATAACCTTAAATCTGGGACAGGGCAGTGTGTTGGTTACCGCGTGGAAAGAGGAAGAACCGGGCTTGTTGGGAGAAGCGATTCTAGCCTCCGAAGAAACAGAAGGCACGGTGGTGCTGGGACAGCTTTTGGCATCTGTTGGCCAGGAAGATTTTTGCGCTCCCAAGGACGCTGGGATCACGGTGCCAGCGCTGACTGCCCAGCAGGGAAAATCCCGGAAGGACGGATTGGAAAAAGCCGCTACCCTGCGGGAAGAAAAGCGCCAGAAGTGGGAGAAAGCCCGTCCAGCCAATCCCCAGGGAAACCTGGGCCGGGTGTGGGAGTCCCTGACGGAGAAGGATCAGCTGGGGGTGGTTTCCCCAGAGCTGCTGGAAGACGCGCTTCAGGCATTCGACTGGGAGAGTTCTTTCCCGGAAGAGGCCTTTTCTCAAGGCCTGCTTTCCCCCAGAGTGGGGTTGGAAGTGCTCACCCCTTGGCATAAGTTGCTGGAAAGCCAGTTTACTCCCCAGGAGCAGGAAGCGTTTCGGGAGGACCCTACCCAGCTGTGGTCCTGGGTGGAAACCCATATTTCGTTGGACGCCCAGTGTTATTCCGCTTTGTGGGGAACGCCGGCGGGAATGCTCCGGACAGACGCCGGCACCAGGCTGGGAAGAGCCATGCTGTTCTGTGCAGCCTGCCGGGCTGTGGGGATTCCCGCCAGACTGGTGGACGGCGTGCCCCAGGTGTGGAAAGACAATGGGTTTCGTCCCTTGTGGGGAGAGCAACCCACCGCCTGTTTGGAATTGACCGCTCCGGAAAGCCAGGCAGGGATAGAGGAACAGAATTTCACCCTTTCCCGGCGGGAAGGAGAAGGGTTCCAGGTGATTTCTACGGGGAATGTGGAAGCTGGGAAAACAGGACGGACCTGGTTGGCGCCAGGGGAGTACCGGTTGTGGACAGTGAGCCGTATGCCCGGCGGAAACCTGCTTACCCAGTGGGAAACGATTTCCCTGAAAGAAGGGGAACAAAGGGCGCTTTCCCTTTGCTTCCGTGAAGGTGATGTGCAGGATCTTTTGGAGCGCTGCCCTCTGCCGGAGTTTACCCTGACGGACAGCCAGGAACGGAGCGTTGGCAAAGAAGAGCTGCTGGGACGTGGACCCTTGACGGTACTTTGTTTTCTGGAAGTGGGCCGGGAGCCCACAGAGCATCTGCTCAACGAGCTGCGGGAAGCGGCTGGAGAAATGGCCAAGTCGGAAATCCCCCTGTGTTTGGCGCTGCCGGATTTCTCTTGCCAGGCGGACCCCACATTGAGCAAGGCTCTGGAAGCGCTGGCCAATGTGACCTTGTGGCGCTGCGATTTTTCGGAAACAGCGGCTCCTTTGGCCCGCCGGCTTTATCTGGACCCGGACCAAATGCCCTTGGTGGTGTTAGCCAATGGGGCAGGGGAAGGACTGTACGGATGCTGTGGGTACAACGTGGGAACGGCGGCGCTGTTGTTGCGGCTGATTTCCGGGTGGAAGGAACTTGCGTTGTCCTGAAAGATTGTGGTATCATAAACTTTAGAAATCCTCTGGAAGGACCATACAATCGGGAAAGGAGTCATGTCTTATGGAGAACAAAATGCTGGAATTGATCAAGACCCGCCGGAGCGTGCGAGCCTATAAGCCAGAGCAGATCACGCCCCAAGAGCTGGACGCTGTTGTGGAAGCGGGAACCTGGGCGCCAACCGGTCAGGGAAAACAGTCCCCTGTGATTGTGGCGGTGCAAACTCCCAAATACCGTCAAGCGGTGATGGAGCTGAATAAGCAAGCTCGGGGCGGCGACGGGGATCCCTATTACGGTGCGCCCACCATTGTTCTGGTGCTGGCGGACCCGGAGCGGGGCACCTGTGTGGAAGACGGCTCCTGTGTACTGTGCACCATGATGGACGCTGCCCACGCTTTGGGCCTGGCTTCCTGCTGGATCCACGGGGAACAGCAGATGTTTGAGCTTCCCGAAGGAAAAGCCCTGCTGAAAGAGTGGGGGCTGCCGGAGAATCTGCGGGGTGTGGGTTCCATCGCATTGGGGTATGCCGCCGGGCCCCTTCCCCAGCCCAGAGACCGGAAACCCGACTATATTAAAAAAGTGTGATCGTGCCATATGGCTTTGTGGAAACGGCTCCTTTTGGGGCCGTTTCCTGTTTTCGGGGGAGCGGGTGGTTTTTCTTGTAATTTGCGCTGGGGAAAGCTATAATAGGAACACAGCCCCAGCGGGGCAGTTTCCTACGAAAGGAAGGCGAAGCCTGTGAATAATAGATGGAAAAAGGGAATTTCCCTTTTGATGGCGGCTCTGGTCATGGCCGGATCGCTTGCCGCCTGCTCTCCGGGAGAGGACGATTCTTCCCAACTGGAAGACGATGGCGTAGGCAGCCAGGTAGTGCTGGAAAATGATGGCAGTGAGAACACGCTGGTGGTAGCGGAGATCTTTGTCAGCCAAGAGCGCACCCAGGCCCTGGAAGAGATCGCCCAAAAATACCAGGCAGATTTTCCAAAGACAGAGATCCAGATCCGCACGGTGCAAAGCGGAGAAGAAGCCCAGAAGCTGTTGGAAGAAGGCGGCGCCGACCTGGTGGAAATCTCCCAGAAAGAGCAGCCGGCCTGTGTGAAACAGGAGTTGCTGGTGGATCTGACGCCGTATCTAGAGGTTTGGGAAGAAGCTTCCCAGCTGACAACGGCGGCAAAGCAGGTGACTGCGTCTATGGGGCAGGAGTGGGCGTATCTGCTGCCGGCGACCATCAATCAGGACTTGTTGTATTACCGCAGCGATTGGTTTGAGGAATACAACGAGGGCAGAGAGGAAGGCATGGTGTATTGCCGGGTGTGGGACGATTTCCCAGACATGGCGGAAAAGCTGGCGGATAAAGGGGCAGCAGGACTGATATTTGGCGGGAAGGAACACTTGGTGGATCTGTTTGACGCCATGGTGTGGAGTTCTGTGAACCTGGGACGAATGGAAGACCCGGCCGCCGCCTATTTTTCCGCGGTGGACGACCACGATACCCTGTTTACCTTAGAGCAAAGCGCTAATGCTGTGGAACAATTCTCCGGGCTGATCGGGAGCACCATTCCGGAAGAGACCCTTACCTGGACAGAAGACCAGGCGGTGGAAGCTTTTGTAGACGGAAAAGCCATAGCTTTGCTGGCAGGACAGGATCAGATGGACAAAATTGCTTCCTCTATGAAGGAAGGGACTTGGGACGTGGCGGCCTATCCCCGTGGGATTTCGGGGGTGTCTGTGGCAGGCTTGGAATTTACCGGGTTTGGGATCGCGTCCGCCTCGGAGAATCAGGGAAATGCTGCTCACTTCCTCACGTACCTTTCCAACCAGGACAATAATACCCATTTGGCCAAAGCCTGTGGGACTGTGCCGATTTTCACCACTGCCGCAGATATGGAGCCCAGTTTAGAAGAGAGTGACTTGGCAGTGAATCTGCTGATGGTGCGCCGGGCAGATTGGTATTTTTACGCTCAGGAGCCTGTCATGTATGAGGCGTATGAGGGATACCGCCCGTGGGCCGATCAATTGCTGCGGGAATTCCTGGCCGGAGAACAGAGCCAGCAGGAATTGTTGGACCAGTTGGACAGTTACTGGAGCCAAGCCCGGTCCGCGGAAGGAGAGCTCTGGAAAAGCGGGGAAGCGAAATAAGATGGAAAAAGCCTCGGATTGCCGGGGCTTTTTTTATGAGAAATTAAACCCTTGTGGAGCTGCTGGAAATTTGCTATAATATTTTAGATTATGTGATTTCTTGAATGGGAAAGGGTGACGGATATGCGGGTAAAGCTTTTGGCGTATACGCCGGAGCCGGAAAAAACGGTTGCCTGCGCGGCGAAGCTGTGTTATGCCGCTGCGGATATTGACACGGTGTATGAGGGTTTGACAGAGGAAAAAACGGCCTCGTTTTTGGAGATGCTCCAGTCCATTGGCCACGAAAGCCCCATTGAGCATGCCAGCTTTACCTTTGGCATTGAAGGGGTATCCCGGTCGCTGTTGGCCCAGATTACCCGGCACCGCATCGCTTCCTTCAGCGTGCAAAGCCAGCGGTATGTGAAAGAGGACGGATTCCAGTATGTGGTGCCGCCGGAGATCGAGAAGATCCCGGCAGCGAAAGAGGAATTCCTCAGGGCGATGGAAGAGGATGCCAAGCATTACCAGCGTTTGACCGACTTGCTCAAGGAAGAGCACAAAAAGGCTCTTTTGGCGGCGGGAGAACCGGAAAAATCCGCGGACCGGAAGGCGGAAAAGCAGGCCATTGAGGACGCCCGGTTCGTACTTCCCAATGCCTGCGCCACCAAAATGATCTGTACCATGAACGCTCGCAGCCTGTTGAACTTTTTCTCCCACCGGTGCTGCAACCGTGCCCAGTGGGAGATCCGGGAACTGGCGACCCAGATGCTTGGGGAAGTCCGGGAAGTGGCCCCCCATCTGTTTGGCCATGCAGGCCCTCCCTGTTTGCGGGGAGCCTGTCCGGAAGGGAAAATGTCTTGCGGGAAAATGGAAGAAGTCCGGAAAAAATTCGCGGCGCTGTAACTTTTCCACTCAATGCCCCATACTAACACTGGGGTGGGCGCTATCGGAAAGGAATGGAGAACCATGAGTTTGATCGTGCTGGAAGGTTTGGACGGCAGCGGGAAAGGGACCCAGACGGCGCTGCTGGCAGAAGCCCTGGTAAAGCAGGGCTTGCCCTTGCGCCAGGTGACGTTTCCCGATTACGATTCCCCGTCTTCCGCTCTGGTGCGTATGTACTTAAATGGGGAGTTCGGTTCCAATCCGGGAGACGTGAACGCTTATGCCGCCAGCGCGTTTTATGCCGTGGACCGGTTTGCCAGCTTTCGCCGGGACTGGAGGGCCGACTACGACCGGGGCAGTGTAATTCTCTGTGACCGGTACGCCACGTCCAACCTGGTGTACCAGATGGGAAAAGTTCCCCGGGAAGACTGGGATCTGTATTTGAGCTGGGTGGAAGATTTTGAATATGGCAAGCTGGGGTTGCCCCGGCCTGATTTGGTACTTTACTTGGACATGCCTGTGGAAGTTTCCCAGAAACTGCTGCTTCAGCGGTATCATGGGGACAGCGGGAAAAAGGACATTCACGAAAGCCACTTGGAATTTCTCCGGGCTTGCGGGGAGTGTGCCCGGTATGCCGGGGAAAAGCTCCATTGGACAGTGATCCCCTGCGCCAGGGACGGACAGCCCCGCCCTGTGGAAGAAATCCACCAGGCGGTGTTAGAGGCTGTGCAGCCGGTGCTGGCTTGAAGCAGGGATAATTCCAGCGTAATAGAAGGTTGGAAACGGGGCTGTTTTCCCCTGCTGGTTTCCTGGTTATAACACGTTGTGTTGTTTCATTGCGGATTTTTAGAGAAATATTTGAGTTTCAGAAAGGAAGATACCTGTGGTTGTTGTATTTTTAGCCGATGGTTTTGAAGAGGTTGAAGCTCTGGCTCCTGTGGACATTATGCGCCGCGGGGGGCTGGAAGTGGTTATGGCCGGGGTGACAGGCATGGAAGTAACCGGTTCCCACGGCATCAAAGTAACGGCGGATTTGGCCGCAGAGGACGTGGACTGCTCCAAGCTGGAAGCCATGGTCCTTCCCGGCGGACTGCCCGGTACGCTGAATCTGGAAAAATCTCCTGTGGTGCAGGGGTGCATTGACAACTGTGTGAAAGATGGAAAGCTGGTGGCCGCTATTTGCGCTGCTCCTTCCATTTTGGCACACAAGGGGCTGCTCCAGGAAAAGAACGCCACAGCGTTCCCCAATTTTCAAAAGGATCTGACAGAGGGCGGCGCCACGCTGTCCAGCGCTTACGTTTGCCGGGACGGTCAATTCCTCACCGGCAGAGGCATGGGGGTAGCTACCCAATTTGGCCTGGCGTTGGTGGAAGCCTTGGTTTCCAAGGAAAAAGCCGAAGAGATCCGCGCTTCCATTCAGTGGGAGAAATGATCCCCCAGGAAAAAGCGGCTCTTCGCCGGGAGCTTTCCGTCCGGCGGGATTCCCTGGAGAACCGGGAACAGCTGGACCAGGCTATCCGGGAGAGGGTGTGTGCCCTTTCGGCCTATGAAAACGCGGAAAAGCTTCTCCTCTATTTGAGCAAGGGCAGTGAGCCGGATACTTGGAAAATCTTCGACCGGGCACTGGCCCAAGGAAAAGAGGTATATGCTCCCCGGTGCCTGGACGGTCAGGGTGCAATGGCTTTTTACCAGGTGAAGTCCCGGGAAGAATTGATTCCGGGAAGGTTTGGGCTTTTGGAGCCTTCCCCCGAGGGGCGTTTCCCTTTGGGGGATCCGGAAGGGGCCTTGTGCCTGGTGCCGGGACTGGCCTTCGATGAGGAAGGGTACCGGCTGGGTTACGGAAAAGGATACTATGATCGCTTCTTAGCGGAACACCCTGTAATGGCTGTGGGGCTTTGCTATAAGGAACTGCTGTTGCCCCAGTTGCCCCGAGGACCTTATGACAGACAGGTGAACTGTTTGGTGACAGAAGCGGGGGCTTTGGAGTTTCAGAAAGAGCAAAGCCCCGGAAAGGAAGATTGCGTATGAACCACGGACAGAATCCCGGCGGCGGGAATCGCGGCACGGGGAATTTCAAGCTGAACATCGATGAGCGGGATCTGGCCACAGGCAGCGTGGATATTCCCGAGCGCAGAAGCCAGCCGCCCCGGCCGGAGTATTCCACCAATAAGGCGTATCTGACGGATAAGGAGCGCCGGGCGGAAAAGAAGGCTCACAAGAAGCGCAACAAGCTGAAAGCCCGGAAAAATCGGTGGATTTTTTCCGTGGTGTGGCTGTGTATGGTGCTTTTGGTGTCCTTTACCCTGGCCAGTTACTTGATTCAGGGCTCTAATGACTTTTTCGCCGCCAACCGTACGGAAGGCACTACCGAGGTGACCATTCCCAAAGAGGTTACCGTAGACCAGCTTACCCAGATCCTGTACGAAGCTGGCGCCATTAAAAAGCCAGAGTTTTTCAAGCTGTATTGCTCTGTCACGGCGAGTATGGAGTATTTCCAGCCTGGGACCTACAAGATTGAGACCAATATGGATTATGAGGACTTGATCAACACCCTGCAGGGCGGCAATGAGAGCCGGGAGGTGGTTACGGTCACCTTCCCCGAAGGTATTACTGCTTTGGAAATGGCTTCGCTGCTGGAAGAAAACGAAGTGTGTTCCGCCCAGGATTTCCTCACGGCCATCGACTCCGACGATTTTGACAATTATGACATGATCGGAGCCATCACCAACGGCGCTGACAAATATTATAAGCTGGAAGGATACCTGTTCCCGGATACCTACAATTTCTACAAGGGCGAAGAGATCGACTCCGTGGTGAGCAAGTTCCTGTATAACTTCCAGAACCGGGTCAGCGATCTGCAGACGGAAATCGCCAATTCGGGCATGACCGAGGATCAGGTGGTCATCATGGCGTCCATTATCCAGCGGGAAGCCGCCAATGTTAACGACATGAAGGACGTTTCCGCGGTGCTTCACAACCGTCTGAACTTTGGCGCGGAATACGGCATTTACCGTTTGGAGTGCGACTCCACCACTTACTATCCCTATAAGCGGGCGGAAGACGTGCCGGCTACCGATGCCCTTTCCTATGGAAATTATGACACCTATCAGGTGCAGGGCCTACCTGCTGGGGCCATTTGCAACCCGGGCCTGGACGCTATCGAAGCGGCTCTGCGGCCCAATACGGAAGGCGACGCCGCCTATTATCTCTATTTCTGCCACGCTGCGGACGGTACAGCCTATTACGCCACCAACGCGGAAGACCACGAGTACAACAAGCAGTTGGCTGGCTTGTCGTAAGGAGAATACAGTGAATCGAGTAAAACCGGAGCTGCTCTCCCCCGCGGGGGATCGGGAGCGGCTGGAAGCGGCGGTGCGTTACGGCGCGGACGCGATCTACCTGGCTGGGAAAAGCTTTGGCATGCGTTCGGCCCCCGCCAATTTTGGAGAGCAGGAGCTGAAAGAAGCAGTTGCGTTCTGCCACGAAAACGGTGTGAAGGTGTACGTCACCTGCAACACCTTGCCCCGGAATGAGGAGCTTCAGGAACTTCCCGGGTTTTTGACCGCCTGCCAGGAAATGG
Source organism: Clostridiales bacterium (assembly GCA_019416395.1). Lineage (GTDB taxonomy): Bacteria > Bacillota > Clostridia > Oscillospirales > Acutalibacteraceae > Acutalibacter. The sequence continues at coordinate 26,020 of DXXH01000001.1, read as the reverse complement.
GGGTGGACGCCTTTATCATCTCCGATTTGGGGGTGTTGGCCATGGCTAAAAAGGTGGCGCCCAAGGTGGAACGTCATATCTCCACCCAGACCGGGATCGTGAATTTTGCCGCTGCCCAGGTTTGCTGGGAATTGGGGGCGAAACGGGTGGTGCTGGCCAGGGAAGTGCCTCTTTCGGAGATCCGTGGAATCCGGGAGAATACAGACCCGGACCTGGAGCTGGAAGCCTTTGTCCATGGGGCTATGTGTATGTCCTTTTCCGGCCGGTGCGTCATTTCCAACTACCTGACCGGACGGGACGCCAACCGGGGGGAATGCGCCCAGCCGTGCCGTTGGGAGTACCACTTGACGGAAGCTCAAAGGCCGGGAGAGGAATTCACCCTGGTGCAAGAGGAAAAAGGCGCCTACTTTTTCAACTCCAATGACCTGCGCATGATCGACCATATTCCCGAAATGATCGACGCGGGGATCACCAGTTTGAAGATCGAGGGCCGGGCCAAGTCCGCCTACTATGTGGCGTGTGTCACAGCGGCTTACCGGCGGGCCATTGATTTCGCCTGGGAGAATCCGGGAGAGCCTTTGTCCCAGGACATTTTAGAGGAGACGGAGAAAATCAGCCACCGTCCCTATTCCCACGGGTTTTACTTTGGCGGGGAACCGGGACAGACTCTGGACCGGAGCCACTACGCCCGGAATTACGAGCTGGTGGCAGTCTGCGAAGGCCGGGAAGGAAAATATCTGCGGCTGCGGGAGCGGAACCGCTTTTTCAGCGGGGAAGAGGTGGATATTCTCCAGCCAGGGAAAGCTCCCTTTACCGCTCAGCTGAAGGGGCTGTACAATGGGGACATGGAACCCATTGAGAAAGCCCCCCATGCGGAAATGCTGGTGTATTGGGAAACGGACGCGGACGTGGAACCGGGAGCCTATCTGCGGGTCAAAAAGAATACCAAGTGAATGCATTCCGTCCACTCTCTATGGGGTGGACGGAATTTTTGTGTTCTCTTCTCTTTCCCGGCTTTTCCGCATATCCTTTCTGTAAGTGGAGAGAAAGGAAGGTTTCCTATGAAAAAACTAAGGTTGTTCCTCTTAACCGGGATCCTTGCCGTGGCCCTGGCCGCTCAGGGATTCCCCGTCCACGCCCAGGAGCTGGAAATTACCGCTCCGTCCGGGGTTTTGATGGAAGCCTCTACCGGCCGGGTGCTGTTTGAGAAAAATCCCCATGAGATCCGGCCCTGCGCTTCCATCACCAAAGTGATGACCCTTTGCCTGGTGTTTGAGGCCATTGACGATGGGCGGCTTTCCTTGGATCAAACGCTGACCGCTTCCGCTCACGCCGCATCTATGGGCGGATCGGATATTTGGCTGGAAGAAGGGGAGTCCATGTCGGTGAACGACCTGATCAAAGCCACCGTGATCATGAGCGCTAACGACGCTGCGGTGGCTTTGGCGGAAGCGGTTTCCGGCAGCGAGGAGTCCTTTGTGACCGCCATGAATGAGAAGGCCAAGGAACTGGGCATGAACGATACGGTTTTTAAAAACTGCAACGGTTTGGACGAGGAAGGCCATGTGACCAGCGCTTATGATGTGGCGTTGATGAGCCGGGAATTGATCACCCATGAGAAGATTTTCGATTACACCTTGACCTGGATGGACACGGTGCGGAATGGGGAAACCCAGCTTGTGAACACCAATAAGCTGATCCGTTCCTACCAGGGGATCACCGGGTTGAAAACCGGCACGACTTCCCAGGCGGGAAGCTGCATTACCGCCACCGCGGAGCGGGACGGGTTGGAGCTGATCGGGGTAGTGCTGGGGGCCGATTCCACGGACCACCGCTTCCAGGACGCCGCCGCCCTGTTGGATTATGGGTTTGCCAACTGGAAGGTGGTTGTGCCGGAAACTCCTGCCCTGGAACGGGTGCCGGTGAGCCGGGGCATGACGCCGGATGTGGCGCCCCAGGCAGGGGAGAGTCCGAAACTGCTTCTCCAGGCTACGGAAACAGGCCAGGTGGAAACAGCGGTAAAGTGGAAGGAATTGACAGCTCCCATACAGGTGGGAGACGTGATCGGAACCGTGTGCTACAGCTTGAATGGGGAAATGCTGGCAGAAGTGGAGATCACCGCCGGGGAAAGTGTGGAAGCGGTGACGTTCTCTTCCGCTCTGGGCTATCTGCTCAGCGGGTTGTTTGATCTGTGAGAGTTCGAAAGCCGGGTTTGTAACTTTTTTGGAAAGAGTACGGTACAAACTTGCAAATTGGCTCAACTTATTGTAGAATAGAAGCACAAAGCACGGCGTTTCTCCCTTCCGGAAAGGGAAAGCTTCCCCCAGGACGTTTCCCGCTCTGGGGAGAAAGCGAGAGAAACGCCCGGGGAACGATAATAAGGAGGTCTTTGCAATGCCGCTGAAATTGGAAGCTGGCTATCTGAACGGTTTTGTTTCCCAGCACGAATATGAGGCTATTGAGCCCCAGGTGAAAACAGCTCACCAGCTGCTCATGACCAAGACGGGAATGGGCAACGATTTTCTGGGTTGGGTCAACCTTCCCACGGAATATGATAAGGATGAATTCGTCAGGATCAAAGCCGCGGCGAAAAAGATCCAGGGCAATTCCGATGTGTTTGTGGTAATCGGCATCGGCGGTTCCTATCTGGGAGCCCGGGCCGCCATCGAATTTTTAAAGTCCGAAAAGTACAACGACCTGCGCAAGGATACCCCCGCCATCTACTTCGCTGGCAACAGCATCAGCTCCACGGCGCTGGCGGAATTGGTTTCCATCTGCGAGGGCAAGGATATTTCCATCAACATGATTTCCAAATCCGGCACAACTACCGAACCCGCTATCGCGTTCCGGGTATTCCGGGAGCTGCTGGAGAAAAAATATGGCAAGGAAGGGGCCCGGGAGCGGATTTTCTGCACCACCGATAAGGCGAAGGGCACCTTGAAGCATCTGGCCGATGAAGAGGGCTATGAAACATTTGTAGTGCCGGACGACGTAGGCGGCCGTTATTCTGTGCTGACCGCTGTGGGCCTGCTGCCCATCGCTGTGGCCGGCGCCGATGTGGACGCTTTGATGGCCGGCGCCGCCAAAGCTGCTGCGTTGTACAACACTCCTTCCATTGAGGAAAATGATTGCTATAAATATGCCGCAATTCGGAACATTCTCTACAATAAGGGGAAGTGTACCGAAGTGATGGTCAGCTATGAGCCTTGCTACGCCATGATGAACGAGTGGTGGAAGCAGCTCTACGGCGAGAGCGAGGGCAAGGACAACAAGGGTCTGTTCCCCGCTTCCGTGGTGTTCTCCACGGACCTGCATTCCATGGGACAGTATATCCAGGACGGCCGCCGTACCCTGTTTGAGACAGTGGTGCTGATCGACCAGCCCAAGCATGAGATCACGCTGGGCAAAGATCCTACCGACGTGGACGGCCTGAATTATCTGGAAGGCCGCACCATGGCGTTCATCAACGAAAAGGCCTTTGAGGGCACTGTGCTGGCGCACAATGACGGCGGCGTGCCCAATGTGGTGATCCATGTTCCGGACTTCTCCGAGGACAGCCTGGGACAGCTGATCTACTTCTTTGAGAAGGCCTGTGCAATTTCGGGATATCTGCTGGGGGTCAATCCCTTTGACCAGCCCGGTGTGGAAAGCTATAAGAAAAACATGTTTGCCCTGTTGGGCAGACCCGGCTACGAAGATGCAAAAGCGGAGCTGGAAAAGCGCCTGTCCCGCTAAGGGCAACCATGGCAGATCCCCGCTCCCTTGGGGCGGAATAAAAAAATAAAGGAGAGTTGTACCATGATCACTCTTTTGACTGGCAAAAAAGGCTCCGGCAAAACCAAGAAACTCATCGACCTGGCCAACGCCGCTGTGGAGAAGTCCAACGGCAATGTGGTGGTAGTTGAGAAAGGCCTGAAGCTGACTTATGATATTTCTCACAACGCCCGTTTGGTGGACATTGACGCTTATGACGTAAAGGGCGGCAAGGGCCTGTATGGCTTCCTGGCTGGTATTTGCGCAGGCAACTACGACGTGACCGATATCCTGGTGGATTCCACTTTGAAGATCACCGGTACCGGCGCCGAGGTAGTGGACCTGCTGGTGAATGACCTGAAGAAGCTGGAGAAGGAATCCGGCGCTAACTTCGTGCTTTCCATCTCCGCCGCTGACGAGGAGATCCCCGCCTCTGTCGCGGAGTACGTTGCAAAATAAACAGCGGGCCAAAGGCTTGGCTGAATCATGTTTGGGGAAGGCGGCTTTCGGGCCGCCTTTTCCCCTGTTTCCCCGTTTTTTCTCTTCGCTCCCAATAAAAACGGAGCAGGGAAAATGGGCTTTTTCAGGGCGGATCCGGCAGAGAAAAAGCTTGACAAACGGGGCCCGTCTCATTATAATATATCAGTACGGCATGAGGAAAAGACTATGACCATCGATCTGCGAAAGTATTTTCTGGGCGGCAGCGATACGCTGGAATATGGGTTGGATCTTTCCGGTTTGGAATTGGGCGGTGTCAAGCCGTTTTGTGCGCCGGTAAATGTCCATGTGGAGCTGAAAGGCTCTGCCGCTTCGGTGGAGATGGCGGGAAAGACAGTGTATACCTTGACAATGCCTTGTGACCGCTGTTTTGAAACCACTACACAGGAGCGGGAAACCGGATTGTTTCACGTATTGGTGCGGGAGCTCAGCGACGAAGAGGATAACGACGGCCAGTTCGTCGTGGTACCCGATGAGCGGCTGGATCTTGACCAGCTGCTGACGGAAGACATTTTGCTGGACATGCCCAGCAAGTTCCTCTGTTCCCCGGATTGCAAAGGATTGTGTCCAACATGTGGGAAGAACCTGAACCAGGGTGATTGTGGTTGCCCGAAGGATTCGGTAGATCCCAGGTTGGCGGTTTTGCGGGAGCTGCTGTAAAGCGGCAGGGGAGTCTAGGCGGATTTATGCCGGACGTTTTAGGAAAACTGGACCGTGGGGGATTTCCTTCGCGGCAGAATATCATCTTTGATAGATGAAGGAGGTGCACCCATGGCAGTACCCAAGCGGAAAGTATCCAGCGCGCGGCAGAACAAGCGGCGTTCCAATGTGTGGAAGCTCCAGGCTCCCGCTCTTATGAGATGCCCCCAGTGCGGCGAGTACAAGACACCTCACAGAGTTTGCGGCAACTGCGGCTACTACAATGGCCGTGCCGTTGTGAAGAAGGACGCTTAAATTTTCAAGCAATGGTGAGAAGGGAACGCGGGGAAAGCGCTCCCTTCTTTATTTTTACCGGCGGATTTTGCCGGTAGGAAGGGGAGAATGACGATGGCTGTGAGAATCGACGGGGTAGAGGCGAAAAGCCGTGCCCAGCGGTTGGGGATTCAGCCGGGGGACATGCTGCTGTCCATCAACGGCAAGGAGATTGTGGACGTGTTGGATTACCGCTTTTTGGAAACGGAGCGGGAGTTGCGGCTGACCCTGTCCCGGGACGGGAAGCCCTACCAGGTGGAGCTGGTCAAGCCCCAGTATGCAGAGATCGGCTTGGAGTTTGAAACCTACCTGATGGACAAGCAGCGGTCTTGCCGGAACCAGTGTATTTTCTGTTTCATCGACCAAATGCCCCCGGGCATGCGGGAAACCCTGTACTTCAAAGACGATGACGACCGGCTTTCCTTCCTGTTTGGCAATTATATTACCCTGACTAACATCGACGACCGGGAGATCGACCGGATTCTTGCCATGCACATCAGCCCCATCAATGTTTCCGTGCACACCATGGATCCGGAGCTGCGGTGCAAGATGATGCACAACCGTTTTGCAGGGGAATCCTTGCGGCATTTGTACCGTTTGGCGGAAGGGGGCGTAAAGCTCAACTGCCAGATCGTTTTATGCCCGGGAATCAACGACGGCCCGGCTCTGGAAAGCTCCTTGGAGAAGCTTTATTCCCTTGGGGAAGGGCTGCTCAGCGTGGCCTGTGTGCCTGTGGGCCTGACTCGTTTCCGGGAAGGGCTGTACCCCTTGGTTCCATATAACCAGCAAACCGCCGGTGAGGTGTTGGACATTTTGGAGCGCTGGGGGGAAAAATGGAAGAAGGAACGTGGTTCCCGGACGGTGTATGGTTCCGACGAGCTGTATCTGCTGGCCAAACGTCCCATTCCACCCCTGGAGTTTTACGAGGATTTTCCCCAGATCGAAAACGGTGTGGGAATGCTGCGGAACCTGCAAGACGAGTTCGATTGGGCTTTGGAAGATCTTGTCTTGCCGGAAGCTCCCCGGAAGGTGACCATTCCCACCGGGGAAGGGTGTTACGCCTTCCTGAACCAGCTTCTTGACGGATTACGGGAGAAATGTCATAATTGTAGTATCGATCTTGTGCCGGTCAAAAACGATTTCTTTGGGGGCACAGTAAATGTGACCGGGCTGCTCACCGGTCAGGACGTGCTGAAGAATCTCAAGGGCCGGGAGCTGGGGGACGAGGTGCTTCTCTCGTCCAATATGCTCCGGGCAGGAGAGGACATTTTCCTGGACGACATGACGGTGGAAGAGCTGTCTGCCGCTTTGGGCGTGCCGGTCCGGCGGGTGGAGAATACCGGGGAAGCGCTGGCGGCAGCCATCGCCGGGAATCCTGCGCCTGCGGCCCCGGGGCATAACCCTTACGAGGCTTCTTGGGAGCACCGGTGATCCGGCAGAACGGCTGTTGCGGAGAAGGGCAGGAACTGGGTTCCTGCGCCGGAAGTATGTAGGAAAAGGTTGGTGAAAGCTTATGGCAAAACCGATTGTGGCCATCGTTGGCAGGCCCAATGTGGGCAAGTCCACGCTGTTCAATAAAATTGTGGGACGCAGGCTCTCCATTGTAGAGGACACCCCTGGCGTTACCCGGGACCGCATCTTTGGCGACGGGGAATGGTGCGGCCGGAAATTTTCCCTGGTGGATACCGGCGGTATTGAGCCGGCGTCCAAGGACGTGATTTTGACGCAGATGCGGGAGCAGGCGCAAATCGCCATTGACTCCGCCAGCGCCATCATCTTTGTCACCGATATCCGCACCGGCGTTACCGCCACCGACGCCGACGTGGCCAATATCCTGCTGAAAAGCGGAGTCCCTGTGGTGTTGTGCGTGAACAAGTGCGACCAGGTGGGGGAACCTCCCGCAGAATTCTACGAGTTCTATAATCTGGGCTTGGGGGATCCGGTGATGGTTTCCTCGGTCCATGGCCATGGTACTGGGGACTTGCTGGACCGTATCTGTGAGGTCCTTCCGGAAGAGCAGGAAGAGGAAGAAGAAGGGGAGATCATCAAGGTTGCGGTGATCGGAAAACCCAATGTGGGAAAATCCTCTTTGGTAAACAAGGTGTCGGGGGAGAACCGGTGCATTGTCTCGGACATTGCGGGCACGACCCGGGACGCGGTGGACACCACCATTCAGAATGAACATGGCACCTTTACCTTTATCGATACAGCGGGCCTGCGCCGGAAGAGCAAAGTGGAAGACGCCATCGAGCATTACAGCAACCTGCGGGCGGAGATGGCGGTGGAACGGGCCGACGTGTGTTTGATCCTGATCGACGCAGAAGTGGGATTTACCGAGCAGGATTCCAAAGTGGCGGGAATTGCCCATGAAGCGGGAAAAGGCTGTATTATCTGCGTAAACAAATGGGACGCCATTGAGAAGGACGGCAAGACCATGCAGGAAATGCGGGCCAAGCTGGAGAAGGATTTCTCCTTCATGTCCTATGCGCCAATCTTATTTATCTCCGCGAAAACAGGCCAGCGTTTGGATCGCATGTTTGAGCTGATCAAGCAGGTGGCCTCATCCAACGCCATGCGGGTGACCACTGGTACGTTAAACGATATTCTGGCCCAGGCCACAGCCCGGGTGCAGCCGCCCACGGATAAAGGCAAGCGGCTGAAGATTTACTATATGACACAGGCTTCTACCAAGCCCCCTACGTTTATTTGTTTCTGTAACGATCACGAATTGTTCCATTTCTCTTATCAGCGTTACCTGGAGAACCGTATCCGGGAGACATTTGGGCTGGAAGGTACTCCGGTGCGAATGATCATTCGGGAACGGGGAGAAAAAGATTAAGACAAGACATAGGAAAGGCGGGCAAGGCACATGGCATTTGAGGTTTTAACACTGGCGCTCACTGCGGTAGCGGGATATCTGCTGGGAAGCATCAGCAGTTCCATTATTTTTACCTGGTTCTTCAAAAATAAAGAGGATATCCGGAAATATGGCAGCGGTAACGCCGGAATGACCAATGTGCTGCGCAGTGTGGGAAAACTCCCCGCTGCCCTGACCTTTGTGGGGGATTTCCTCAAATGTGTGGCGGCAGTGCTGCTGTCCCAGCTGTTTGTACTGTTGATCGCCGGTGGAGCGGGCCTGCAACCTTCCGAGCTGTACGACGTTGCCCGGTATGTGGCGGGCGTAGCCTGTGTACTGGGGCATATTTTCCCGGTGTATTACGGTTTCCGAGGCGGCAAAGGCGTGGTGACCTCTGCTGCCATGATCGCCTTGACGGATTGGCGGGTATTTTTGCTGGTGTTATTGACCTTCGCCATTGTGTTCGCTTGGAAGAAGATCGTTTCCCTGGCTTCCATCTGCTGTGCAGTACTCTACCCGGTGTTCACGTTTTTGTTTCTCCTGTTGGTGGAATTTTCCGGAAGTCCCTTGCCCAGCCATGGAAACCACAGCTTGGCCTATGTGCTGTTTGCCACAGCGGCTTCCCTGTTTGTGGGATTGACCGTGGTGGTGAAACACCGGAGCAATATTGGCCGCCTGCGTCGGGGTGAGGAAAAGCCCATCACCTTGGGAAAAGGAAAATGACCATGGACTGCACCTTCAAAACCCCGGAAGGGAATTTTAACTACCGTGTGGCGGCTGTGATATGCCGTGAAGGGAAACTCCTTGCCATGCGGGAAGAAACCATCGGCCATTGGTATCTGCCGGGTGGCCGGGTGAAGCTTCACGAAGCCCTGGAACAAGCCTTGCTCCGGGAAATGGGGGAAGAGCTGTACTTGCCCGGGAAGATTGTCCGGCCCCTGTGGTTTTGCGAGAATTTCTTCGTGTTGGAAGGGGAAAACACCCCTTTCCATGAGCTGTGTGTGTATTTCCTGGTGGAACTTCCGGAGAAGGGCTTGCCGGAAGGCGGGGAGTTCTGTTTGATGGATACGGACGGGGTGCGCCACCAGTACCGGTGGCTTTCCAAGGAAGATCTGCAAAGGGAACAGCTTTACCCCTCGTTTCTCCGGGAGGAGTGGCCCAGGTTGCCGGAGAGTCTGGAACTGCGGACCATCCGAGATTGAGTTTTTTTCTCTCATTTGTGATGAAAAAAAGGCGTTTTATGTATCCTAAAGGAAGGACCGGACGCTTCTTGTAAGGTTTGGACGAAACGGTCCGGAAGCCTTCCCTGATATTGACTTTTGAGCTTGTATGTATTATTATTATCATCAGTCAAATACTAGTTTTGTAAACCAAAGGCCTACAGGCTAGCTTGCTTTAAACGCCGTTAGGAAGTGTAAATTTGGATAAATATGTGATTAAGGGCGGCTGCCGCCTTACCGGCGAAGTGAATATCAGCGGAGCCAAAAACGCGGCGGTGGCCATTATCCCTGCCACCATTTTGGCGGATTCTCCTTGCCGCTTGGAAAACCTGCCGGATATTTCCGATGTAAAGACCCTGACCTATATCCTGGAGGATATGGGCGCCAAGGTGGAGTATGTGGACCGTCATACGGTGGAGATCGATCCCCGGCCTGTGGAGACAGATACTGTTTCCGCAGATATTGCCCGGCGGATCCGGGCGTCCTATTATTTCTTGGGCGCTCTGTTGGGACGCTGCCGCAAGGCGGTGGTGCCAATGCCTGGCGGGTGCAATTTTGGGATCCGTCCCATTGACCAGCATTTGAAGGGTTTTGCAGCGTTGGGATGCGATTACAGCCTGGATAACGGCATGATTGCTGTTTCGGCGCCTGGGGACTTGCATGGCGCCAGCATTTACTTGGACGTGGTCACAGTGGGCGCCACCATGAATATCATGCTGGCAGCGGTGAAGGCCCGGGGCCTGACGGTGATTGAGAATGCTGCCCGTGAACCCCACATTGTGGACTTGGCCAACTTTTTGAATACCATGGGCGCGGATATCCGGGGCGCAGGCACGGATACCATTAAGATCCATGGAGTTCAGAAGCTGCGGGGCGCCGCCTATTCCATTATTCCCGATCAGATCGAGGCCGGCACCTATATGGTAGCGGCAGCCGCTACCCATGGGGACGTCACCGTGAAGAACGTGACCCCCAAGCATTTGGAATCCATTTCCGCCAAGTTGGTGGAGATGGGGGTTACCGTAGAGGAAGGGGACGACACCGTGCGGGTGGTGTGCGACCGGCCTTTGCGGAAATGCAATGTGAAAACCATGCCTCACCCGGGATTCCCCACGGATATGCAACCCCAGATTACCACACTGCTGTCCATTGCCCGGGGCACCAGTATGGTCAATGAAAGCGTATGGGAAAGCAACCGTTTTAAGTATGTGGACGAGCTGCGGCGCATGGGCGCCCAGATTACCGTAGATGGGAAAGTGGCAATTGTGGAAGGTGTGGACCACTTAAAGGCTGCGCCGGTGCGGGCGCTGGATCTGCGTGCAGGCGCCGCGATGGTGATTGCCGGTTTGGTAGCGGAAGGCACCACAGTGCTGGAAGATATCCAGTACATTGAGCGGGGCTATGAAAACATCGTGGAAAAGCTGGTGAATCTGGGGGCGGATATTTACCGTAGCCAGGAACCGGACCAAACGATGGATAAGATCGGCTGAAACTGAAAAGAGTGGGGGCTGCGGCAGGCGATGCGGCAGCTCTTTTGTTTTGTGGAAAGGAAAGGCGACTATGGCGAGACTTTGTCCGTTGTTTAGCGGAAGTACAGGCAACAGCTATTACATAGGTTCCCGGAGCGCTGGCTTGCTGCTGGACGCGGGACGCAGCGCCAAACAGCTGACCCAGATGCTGGACCGGTGCGGGATCGATCCCTTGGCGATTCAGGGCATTCTGATCACCCATGAGCACAGCGACCATGTTGCTGGGGTGCGGGTGTTCGCCAAAAAATACGGGATCCCCGTGTTTGGTTCCCAAGGGACGCTGATGGCTATGGATTCTTCCCTGGACGGGGTGGAGCGCTGGGTGCTTGATGGGCCGCTGGAGCTGGCGGGAATGGAGATTACGCCCTTTCCCACGCCCCACGACAGTGCCCAGTCGCTGGGATTCCGCATCACCACAGGGGATCATCGGGAATTCGCTTTGGCCACGGACTTGGGAGAGCTGACCAGCTGTGTAAAAGAGCATTTGCTGGGGGCGGAGTTCGTGGTGGTGGAATCCAATCACGATGGGGAAATGCTCCGTAACGGGCCATATCCTCTCTATCTCAAGCAGCGGATCCTCTCTGGCAGAGGCCATCTTTCCAACAAGGCTTGCGCCGGGTTTCTGCCGGAGCTTGCCAAGGCGGGGACAAAGCGGTTCCTTCTGGCCCATCTCAGCCGGGAGAACAACACGCCTACTCTGGCGGAAGAGGCGTCTTTGGGAGCTTTGGCGGCAGCGGGGTACCGGCAGGGCGTGGATTATTGGCTGGAAGTGGCTTCCCCGGAAAATGGGGAAGGGAAAACGATCATTTTCTAGGGGGGGGGAGCCCTATGTTGAGCGTAAAGCTGATCTGTGTGGGAAAGCTGAAAGAAGCCTATTGGCGCCAAGCGGTGGCGGAGTATGAAAAGCGGTTGCGCCCTTTGTGCAAGTGGGAGCTGATAGAGCTTCCGGAAGCCCGGCTCCCATCTGAGCCTTCCCAGGGTGAGATAGACGGGGCGTTGGAAAAAGAAGGGGAAGGGATCCTTCGGCACAGTACGGGAAAACTTTACCCCCTGTGTATTGAAGGAAAACTGGTGGATTCCCCTGGGTTGGCCAAACGGCTGGCGGAGGCCATGCAGTCTCCGGGAGCGGTCAGCTTTATCATCGGCAGTTCCTACGGCCTGGCGCCGGCGGTCAAAGCCGCTGGGGAAGGAATCTCCATGTCGCCTATGACTTTCCCCCACCAGTTGGCCCGAGTCATGCTGTGTGAGCAGATTTACCGAGGATTTCAAATTTTGGGAAACACCAAATATCACAAATGAGAAAATGAAAAAAGGATCTCCCCACGGGGAGATCCTTTTGCTGTTGAGAAGGAATTATACGTCCAGTTTCATATCGCCGTCTTTGACCCAGCCCAGTTTCCGCAGGCCCAGATTGATGATCCAGGAAAGCAAGGCGGGGAGTACAAAGCACAGCAGAACCAGCCCCACCCAGTCCATGGGAGTGATGGCCGTCTTTAAGCCGTTGGCTACGTCGCTCAGCCAGCCGTCCACTACGCCGATCTGCCCTACTAGACCGCAAGTTCCCATACCGCTGGATACAGGAGCACCGTTCATTTCCAAATGGAACAGACAGGTGGCCAAGGGCCCGGTAATGGCCGAAGCCAAGGTGGGAGCGATCCAGATGCGGGGATTTTTAACGATATTGGGGACTTGCAGCATAGAAGTACCCAAACCCTGGGCTACCAGGCCGCCCCAGCGGTTTTCCCGGAAGCTGATGACAGCGAAGCCCACCATTTGAGCGCAGCAGCCAGCCACGGCGGCGCCCCCCGCCAAACCGGTCAGGCTTAGGGCGGCGCAGATGGCAGCGCTGCTGATGGGCAGTGTCAGGGCGATCCCCACCAGTACGGAGACAAAGATCCCCATGAGGAAAGGCTGAAGCTGGGTTGCCCACATGATCAGCTGCCCCACGGCGGCTGCTGCGGAGCCGATGGGTGGCGCTAAGAGATAGGCCAGCAGGGAGCCGGAAAGAATGGTTACCAAGGGAGTCACCAAAATATCCACCGGAGTTTTTTTGCTCACCAGCTTGCCCAGCTCCGCGGCGATGATGGCAAGCACCAGCACGGCCAAAGGACCGCCGTCCCCACCCAGGGTGTTGGAAGCGCTTCCCACCGCCGCCAAAGAAAAGAGTACAAGAGGCGGTGCCTTCAAAGCATAGCCAATGGCCACAGCCATTGCGGGACCGGCCATGGATTTGGCAAAGTCCCCGATTTCCGTGAGCAGGGGGATCCCCAGCTGGGTACCCAAAGTGGAAATGATGGTGCCGATGAGCAGCGAAGCGAATAGCCCTTGGGCCATAGCGCTCATGGCGTCCACAAAGTAAAGGCTTAAGTAAGATTTGACAGTATCCCATCCAGTCTGTGTTTGAGAGACTGGGGTTTTCGTTGCGTCTTTCAAAAAAATCTTCCCTTCTGAAACAAAGGGAACGGAGAAAAACCGTGGGAGCGGATTCTCTCCGTTCCTTCTCAATGGTTTTTCTATGCCTTCCCCGCAGCCAGGCACAGGCGAATACAGCGGGATCTATATTGACTATGTTGCCTGGGAAAGATGTCCGTTTTGAGCCTGGAGATCGCCTGCCGGAGATCTTCCGGCGTTGGTGGTCGTCTCCAAGGCGATACTGGCGGTACGCCTTGCCCGGGCCGTTTTAGGTTACTGGGGATATGATAGCACAGATAGAAGGAAAGAAACAACGGTTCTCTTAACTTTTTTTAAAATTTCCACAGGATACTGTTTCCAGGGGAACAGGACGCACAAATTGACCCAGACGGGCTAACGCTGGTACCTTTGGCTCGGATTGGAGACAGGAGTTGCTGAGAATGAAATTCTACAGCAGAGAGCCTTAGGGTCCTTTTCGGGAGGAAGGAGTAGGAGCTTGTGCGGAACAAAAAATCAGTGGAACCGCCCAAAAGATTTCGGAAAATTCCCGGTTGTCGCTGTGAAGGCTTGGGAGAAACTTTGGGAAAAAGGAAAGGGCCCCCGAAGGGACCCTCTCGTTATGTAGAACCTATTTATTAAACGCTTGTGTGGTTGCGCGTTGTTCTTTTAGATCACGCCCTGCGCCAGCATGGCGTCGGCCACCTTGATGAAGCCGGCAATGTTGGCGCCCATCACATAGTTCTTGGGATGGCCATACTTCTCGGCAGCAGCATCGGCGCTGGCGAAGATATTCTCCATGATGGCCTTGAGCTTCTGGTCCACTTCCTCGAAGGTCCAGGACAGACGCTCGCTGTTCTGGGTCATTTCCAGAGCGGAAGTAGCCACGCCGCCGGCATTGGCAGCCTTGCCGGGGGCGAACAGTACGCCAGCTTCCTGAAGAATCTTGGTGGCTTCAATGGTGGTAGGCATGTTGGCGCCTTCCGCCACGGCGGTACAGCCGTTAGCCACCAGGGCTTTGGCGTCCTCTTCCAGCAGCTCGTTCTGGGTGGCGCAGGGAAGAGCAATGTCGCACTTCACGGTCCACACGCCCCGGCCCTCATGGTACTCGGAGTTGGGACGGTACTTCTTGTACTCGGTCAGGCGCTGACGCTTGACTTCCTTGATTTCCTTAATAGCAGCCAGATCGATGCCCTCGGGATCGTATACCCAGCCGGTGGAATCGGACATGGTGACAACCTTGGCGCCCATCTGGGTGGCCTTTTCGCAGGCGTAGATGGCCACGTTGCCAGCGCCGGAGATCACCACGGTCTTGCCCTTAATGTCCATGCCGTTCTTCTTCAGCATTGCGGCGGTGAAGTACAGCAGACCATAGCCGGTAGCCTCGGTACGGGCCAGGGAGCCGCCATAGGTCAAGCCCTTGCCAGTGAGCACGCCCTCAAAGGCGTTGCGGATCCGCTTGTACTGGCCGAACATATAGCCGATTTCCCGAGCGCCGGTGCCGATATCGCCGGCAGGAACGTCGGTGTCAGGGCCGATGTGGCGGAACAGCTCGGTCATGAAGCTCTGGCAGAAGGCCATGATCTCACGGTCGGACTTGCCCTTGGGATCGAAATCGGAACCGCCCTTGCCGCCGCCGATGGGCAGGCCGGTCAGGGAGTTTTTGAAGATCTGCTCGAAGCCCAGGAACTTGATGATGCCCAAGTTCACAGAGGGATGGAGCCGCAGGCCGCCCTTGTAGGGGCCGATGGCGGAGTTGAACTGGACGCGGAAACCGCGGTTCACCTGAACCTTGCCATTGTCGTCCACCCAGGGGACACGGAACATGATCTGGCGCTCGGGCTCAGTGATGCGCTCCAGAATACCGGCGGCCTCATATTGGGGATTGGCCTGGATCACAGGCTCCAAAGAGGTGAGCACTTCGGTAGCAGCCTGGATGAATTCAGGTTCGTTGGGGTTTTTCTTTTTTAAAAGTTCCAGCTGTTCGCTGACATAAGACATAACATTTTCCCTCCATACTGCAAGTTCTATTTTGAAATCTTGCAAAATTACAGTGTTATCTTATCATAAACACCTGAATTTTACAAGAAAAAATTTGTAAAATTCTTTTTACGGGAAGCCAAAAAACTGTGCGATTTTTTGGAAGTGGAAAATCTTTTGGGAAAAGATTGACATCTACGCGTATTTTTACTAAAATTGAACCGTATGAGACTGTTTACTGCATAAGTACCTGTTTTTCCCCTGGGAAAGACGGAAAAATTTCAAGCTTTTGGAGGTCTTGCCATCATGCAAAAGAAAGAACTGCTCTATGAAGGAAAAGCCAAAAAGGTCTATTCCACGGAGGACCCTGAGGTCTATATCGTTTCCTACAAGGACGACGCGACGGCCTTCAACGGTCTGAAAAAGGGCACCATTGTAGGCAAGGGCGTGGTGAATAACGAAATGTCCAACTTCATGTTCCGCAAGCTGGAGGAACAGGGCATTCCCACCCATTACATCGAAGAGCTCAACGAGCGGGAAACCGCAGTGAAAAAGGTGACGATCATTCCTCTGGAAGTGATTGTCCGCAATGTGGCGGCTGGCAGCCTGTCCAAGCGTCTGGGCTTGCCCGAGGGCACCGCGCTGAAGACCCCCGTACTGGAATTCAGCTATAAGAACGACGAGCTGGGCGATCCCATGGTCAACGATTACCACATTCTCGCTATGGGCCTGGCTACCCGGGAAGAACTGGATACCATCGCGGAGATGAGCTTTAAAATCAACAAGCTGATGGTGGAATTTTTCAAGGGCGTCAACGTGGACCTGATCGACTTTAAGCTGGAGTTCGGCAAGACTTCCGACGGAACCATTATCCTGGCCGACGAGATCTCCCCGGATACCTGCCGCTTCTGGGATAGCGATACCCATGAGAAGCTGGATAAGGACCGTTTCCGCCGTGACATGGGCGGTGTGGAAGAGGCCTACGAGGAAATGATGCGCCGTTTGGGCCTGCGGAAATAAGCAACGAGACAGTTGGGTCCCGCGGGGAGGGCCATGCGCCCGTCCCCCGGGACTCTCTTGTGTTTTTATCGGGAATTCATTTTGAGAAGAAAGGTTTGGTCTGGAACATGGCGAGAGATGTGTACGAATCCCCCTTGTCCGCCCGTTACGCGGATAAGGAAATGAAATACCTGTTTTCCCCGGACATGAAATTCCGCACCTGGCGGAAACTTTGGATTGCCCTGGCGGAGACAGAGATGGAGCTGGGCCTGCCTGTTACCCAGGAGCAGATCGACGAGCTGAGAGCCCACGCGGATGATATCAATTACGAAGTGGCCCAGGAGCGGGAAAAGATCGTGCGCCACGACGTGATGAGCCACGTGTATGCTTACGGCCAGCAGTGCCCCAAGGCGGCGGGCATTATCCACTTGGGAGCGACTTCCTGCTATGTGGGGGACAATACGGATATCATTGTGATGACCGAAGCGCTGAAGCTGATCCGCAACAAGATTGTTGGGGTGATCCGGGTGCTTTCCCATTTCGCTGAGGAATACAAAGACCTGCCCACCCTGGCCTTCACCCATTTCCAGCCTGCCCAGCCCACCACGGTTGGCAAGCGGGCTACCCTGTGGATTCAGGATCTGCTGATGGATCTGGAAGATGTGGAGTACCAGCTTTCCAAAGCGAAACTGTTGGGTTCCAAGGGAACCACCGGTACCCAGGCCAGCTTCTTGGAGCTGTTTGAGGGAGACCATGAAAAGTGCCGGGAGCTGGACCGGAAAATTGCCCAGAAGATGGGTTACAAAGCGTGCTTCCCGGTTTCGGGCCAGACCTATTCCCGGAAGCTGGACAGCCAGATGCTGAATATCCTTTCCGGCATTGCCCAGAGCGCTGCCAAGTTCTCCAACGATATCCGGCTGCTGCAGCACCTGAAAGAGGTGGAGGAGCCCTTTGAGAAGGGACAGATCGGATCTTCCGCCATGGCCTACAAGCGCAATCCCATGCGCAGCGAGCGGATCGCCTCTCTGGCCCGGTACGTGATCGCCGACGCGGTGAACCCGGCCATGACCATGGCCGCCCAGTGGTTTGAGCGTACCCTGGACGATTCCGCCAACAAGCGTATCAGCATTCCGGAAGCGTTCCTGGCAGTGGACGGCATTTTGAATTTGTACAACAACGTGGCGGACGGCTTGGTGGTATATCCCAAAGTGATCCGCCAGCACATGCTCCGGGAGCTGCCCTTTATGGCTACGGAGAATATTATGATGGACGCTGTGAAGCGGGGCGGGAACCGTCAGGAACTTCACGAGCGGATCCGGGTCCATTCCATGGAAGCTGCCCGGGTGGTGAAGGAGCAGGGAGGGGAAAACGACCTGCTGTCCCGCATCGCCGGGGACCCCATTTTTGGCGTGACCCTGGAAGAGCTCCACGACATTGTGAAGCCGGAGAAATATGTGGGCCGTGCGCCGGTGCAGACTTCTCAGTTCCTGTCGGAAGTGGTTGGCCCGGTGCTGGAGAAATACACGTTCGTCGCGGAGGAAAAAGCGGAAATTACCGTGTAACCGCCGCATAGGAATAGGGGGGAAGCCCCCAGAACTGAATGAAAATCAGAAAGGCTTGAAGTGTTATGGTTAAAGCGATTGTAGGCGCCTGCTGGGGCGACGAGGGCAAGGGTAAGATCACGGACGTGCTGGCGGAAGATTCCGACATTGTGGTGCGGTTTCAGGGGGGCAGCAACGCTGGCCACACCATCATCAATGAGTATGGTAAATTTGCCCTGCACCAGCTGCCGTCCGGCGTGTTCCGTTCCAACATCATCAATGTGATCGGCAACGGCGTGGCCCTGTCGGTGGAGAACTTCATCAACGAGCTGAACTCTGTGATTGAGCGTGGGGTTCCCAAGCCCCAGCTGCTCATTTCCAACCGCTGCCAGGTGGTGATGCCCTACCACAAAGAGCTGGACGGCATGGAGGAAGCCCGGCTTGCGGCTAAGTCTTTTGGCTCCACCAAATCGGGTATCGCCCCCTTCTATTCCGACAAATACGCCAAGATCGGCTTCCAGGTCAGCGACCTGTTTGACGACAAGGATTCCATCATGGAACGGGTGGACCATGTGCTGGGCTTGAAGAATGTGCTGTACACAGAGCTTTACCATCAGAAGCCTCTGGACCGGGAAGAGGTCTATGAGAAGCTGATGGAATATAAGGAAGCCCTTGCCCCTTACGTGGCGGATACCACCACTCTGCTGCACAACGCGGTGAAAGAGGGCAAGACCATTCTGCTGGAAGGCCAGCTGGGTTCTTTGAAGGATCCGGACATGGGTATCTATCCCATGGTGACCTCTTCTTCGCCTTTGGCCGGATACGGTTCTGTAGGCGCCGGCGGCATTCCGCCCTACGCCATTCAGGAGATTGTCACTGTGGTGAAGGCCTATTCCAGCGCAGTAGGCGCAGGCGAGTTTGTCAGCGAGATTTTCGGCGATGAGGCCGAGGAGCTCCGGCGCCGGGGCGGCGACGGCGGCGAGTATGGCGCCACCACCGGACGTCCCCGGAGAATGGGCTGGCTGGATCTGGTGGCAGCCCGGTATGGCTGCATGGTGCAGGGAGCCACTGCGGTGGCCTTCACCGTGCTGGACGCTCTGGGATATCTGGACGAGATCCCGGTGTGCGTGGGCTATGAATTGGACGGCAAGCGGATCGATTCCTTCCCGCCCACGGCCCAGCTGAAGCGTTGCAAACCTATTTTGGAAGTGCTTCCCGGCTGGAAGTGCGATATCGGTGGTATCAAGAAGTATGAGGATCTGCCGGAAAACGCACGGAAGTACGTGGAATTCGCTGAGAAGCACATCGGCGTGCCCATTACCATGGTTTCCAATGGGCCTGCCCGAGACGACATCATTTATCGGTAAAAGGGAATGCGCCTACTTTCCCAAAGTGGGCGCATATTTTACTTAAAGCCTTCCTATGCTAGGAATAGAATGGTTTTTTCGCATAGGAGATCCCAGGCGAAGAAAGGAGCGTAAAGCGCGATGTGTGGTATTGTGGGATATATCGGTGAGGAGCAGGCGGCCCCGATTTTGTTAAACGGCCTGCAAAAGCTGGAATACCGGGGATACGATTCCGCCGGTGTGGCGATTTATAACGATACGGGAATGCACGTGGTAAAGTCCAAAGGACGTTTAAGCGTGCTGGACGGCATTCTGGAAGGGGGCAAAAACCTGCCGGGCACGGTGGGAATTGGCCATACCCGGTGGGCGACTCATGGAGCCCCTTCGGACGTAAACTCCCACCCCCAGGTCAGCGATGGGGGAAAATTCGCCGTGGTGCATAACGGTATTATTGAGAATTACCTGTATTTGAAAAACCACTTGATCCGCCGTGGGGTGGAATTCGTGTCCGACACGGATACGGAAGTGGTGGCCCAGATGCTGGAATATTATTATAAAGGCGACGTGCTGGACTCCATCATTCAAGTGATTGACCGGGTGGAAGGCAGCTATGCCCTGGGCATTATCTGTGCAGATTGTCCGGATAAGATTTTCGCCGTGCGCAAGGACAGCCCGTTGATTATCGGCATTGGCAAGGGGGAGAATTACATCGCTTCCGACGTGCCGGCGATCCTGTCCCGTACCCGGGATATTTACCGGCTGAAGGATCAGGAGATCGCTGTGCTGACCCGGGATTCCATTGAGTTTTACAACCAGGACCGGGAGAGCATCCAAAAAGAGCCCGAGCGGATTCAGTGGGACATCACCGCGGCGGAGAAGGGCGGCTACGAGCACTTCATGATGAAGGAAATCTGCGAGCAGCCGGAAGCTTTGCGGAAAACCATTTCTCCCCGGATCCGGGACGGCCGGATCGTATTGGACGACATCACCCTGACCGCGGAGCAGATCCGGGACATTCACAAGGTGTTTATTGTGGCTTGCGGCACTTCCTATCACGTGGGTGTGGTGGCAAAATACGCCTTTGAGCGGTTGCTGAAAATCCCCCTGGAAGTGGACGTGGCTTCCGAGTTCCGGTACCGTGACCCCATTCTGGACGACAAGACCCTGGTGATCATCATCAGCCAGTCCGGGGAAACAGCGGATACCCTGGCGGCTCTGCGTATGGCCAAAGAGCGCGGGTGTCGGGTGCTTTCCATTGTCAATGTGGTGGGCAGCACCATTGCTAATGAGTCCGACGACGTGCTGTATACCTGGGCGGGCCCGGAAATCGCCGTGGCTTCTACCAAGGCCTATAGCACCCAGCTGGCAGTGATCTACATGATCGCCCTGTATATGGCGGAACAGCTGGGAGAAGTACCCCAGGCGGAACTGGACCGGTATATTGACGATTTGCAGCGGCTGCCGGATTTGGCGGAAGCCAGCTTGGCGGATAAAAAGACCATTCAGTATGTCGCTTCCCAGTATTTTAACGCCAAGGACATGTATTTTATTGGCCGGAATGTGGATTACGCGGCGTCTTTGGAAGCTTCCCTAAAGCTGAAGGAGATTTCCTATATCCATTCCGAAGCGTATACGGGTGGCGAACTGAAGCACGGTCCCATATCCCTGATTGAGGACGGGACGCTGGTGATTGCCATTGCCACTTATCAGAAACTGTTCGACAAGATGATGTCCAATGTCCGGGAAGTGAAAGCCCGGGGAGCGGTGGTACTGGGGATCACAGTCCGTGGGAAAGAGGACGCGCTGGCCCAGGAAACGGATTACCAGTTCTGCGTGCCCAAGATCACCGATTTCATGCTGCCTTCCCTGTCCATTCTGCCCTTACAGCTGTTCGCCTATTATGTGGCGTCTATGAAGGGCTGCGACATTGACAAACCCCGGAACTTGGCCAAGTCGGTGACGGTGGAATAAAGCGAGGAACGGGGTTCCTTGGAAGAGCTCGGGCGACCGGGCTTTTCTTTTTCGGGATTCCTGTGGCAGCGCTTTAGAGTTGGTGTAGCTTGGAAAAATATGGGGAAGCTCTTGGGGGGATCTTATGGGAATCATACGGAAAGCGGCAATCGGAGATGTTTCCCGGCTGGCGGAAATTCTGATTTTCACCAAACGGGTAAATTACCGACGGATTTTTCAAAACGATCAAGTTTCCTTTGGGGAAATGCAGGTGTTGCCCTTGGCCCAGGAGTATTTGGCTCATCCAGAGGAACTGGAAAAGATCTGGGTGTATGAGGACGGATTCGTCAAGGGCATGGTTCATGTAGAAGGCCGGGAACTGAGGGAATTGTATGTGGACACCTTTTTCCAAAGCCAGGGAATCGGTGGGGAACTGATCCAGTTCGCCATTGACAGCTGCGGAGTCACGTATTTGTTTGTGTTGGAGAAAAACCAGCGGGCCATCGCGTTTTATCAGTCCCATGGTTTTTCTTTGACGCCAGACCGCCGACTGGAAGAGGGAACTACAGAGTATGTTGTCAAAATGGAGAGGCGGCCCAAAGAGGTTTGCCGCCCTTGCGGAAATAGCCAGGATATGCTAGAATAACCTCAAATAAGAAAGAAGCGAAAGGAATGGGATTGATATGGAACACACCGCGCAGCATGAACGGGTAGTGGTGCTGGACTTCGGTGGCCAGTACGCCCAGTTGATTGCCCGCCGGGTCCGGGACCTGGGGGTTTATTGCGAGATCAAAAGTTATAAAACCGATCCGGAAACCCTACGGGACTGCAAAGGGATCCTTTTCACAGGTGGTCCCAACAGCGTGTATGCAGAGGACGCTCCCTTGTGCTCCAAGCAGGTATTTGAGTTGGGGATCCCTGTGCTGGGGATTTGTTATGGTGCCCAGGCCATGGCCTATTTGCTGGGGGGCGTGGTGTCTTCCAGTGAAGTTCCGGAATTTGGCAAAACCATGACCCAGTTTTCCGCGGAATCTCCCTTGTTCCAAAATGTGGGGGAGAGCGTTTGCTGGATGAGCCATAACGACTATATTTCCCAGTTGCCGGAAGGCTTTACCGCTTCCGCCTGGAGCGCCCACTGCCCAGTAGCGGCCATGGAGAACCAGGAGCGGAAACTGTATGCGGTGCAGTTCCACCCAGAAGTGGAGCATACCCAGCAGGGCAATGAGATGTTCCGGAACTTTTTGTACAATATCTGTAACTGCGCAGGGGATTGGGAAATGGCCTCCTTTGCCCAGGAAACCATTGCTGCGTTGAAGAAAAAGATCGGGAATAAGAAAGTGCTTTGCGGCTTGTCCGGCGGGGTGGATTCCTCTGTGGCGGCTATGCTGGTGCACAAGGCCATTGGCAAGAATCTGACCTGTATTTTTGTGGATCATGGTCTGCTGCGGAAAGACGAAGGGGACATCGTGGAAAAGGTGTTCCAAAAAGAGTTTGACATGAACATTATCCGTGTCAACGTGAAGGATCGTTTTTTGGAGAAGCTGAAAGGTGTTACCGACCCGGAGCGGAAGCGTAAGATTATTGGGGAAGAGTTTATCCGAGTATTTGAAGCGGAATCCCAAAAGCTGGGCAAGATGGAGTTCCTGTGCCAGGGCACCATTTATCCCGACGTGGTAGAGAGTGGAACAGGCGAAGCGGCCGTGATTAAGAGCCATCACAATGTGGGTGGTTTGCCGAAAGATATCGGGTTTGAAGGCCTGGTAGAACCCTTGCGGGATTTGTTCAAAGATGAAGTCCGGCGGGTTGGTATCGAGCTGGGAATTCCGGCGGACCTGGTCTGGAGACAGCCTTTCCCAGGACCTGGCTTGGCAGTGCGCATTATGGGTGAGATCACCGAGGAAAAGGTGACGCTGCTGCAAAATGCCGATGCGATTTTCCGGGAGGAGGTTGCAAAAGCGGGTTTGGAACGCAGTGTGAACCAGTATTTTGCTGTGCTTACCGCAAACCGCAGTGTAGGTGTGATGGGTGACGGCCGGACTTACGGGGTCACCATAGCCTTGCGGGCCGTGACCACCACGGATTTTATGACTGCCGATTGGGCTCACTTGCCCTATGAGCTGTTGGGACGTACTTCCAACCGCATTATCAACGAAGTAGAGGGCGTCAACCGAGTGGTGTATGACATCACCAGTAAGCCCCCGGCCACCATTGAGTGGGAGTAACCCTAAGAATTGATACAAAACCGCCAATGTATCTACCAGATGAGTAGAAACCACAGACCGGTCATTGAGGCTGGAACGGTGGACGCTAACGTGTTTGCGGCAGAGTAGTAGGCTTGCCAAAAAGGAAAACAACATGTAAAAAGACGGAGCGCATGAAGGAATCGCTCCGTCTTTTCCTTTATCAATAGGGTGCCCATATTTTACTTAGAAAGGGGACAAGGTGGAAGACTGCCACATACCCTGTTAGGCCGGAGAGAAAGGTGCTGTGCGTTTTCTGCAACCCAATGTGCTTTTGTTTAACCTGTTTTTCATTAAAATTTGCGCTTGGTTTTCTGCAACAGAATTAACAAAAAATCCTTCTTTATGTGTTGTAATTACCCCATATTTCCGCTATACTGAGGATAGTTTCGGATAAGGGAGGGGGTATTATGAATACACAGGTCACGGTTGGTATTCTTGCGGGTTGTGTGGCACTTGCTGCGATCCTGGCCCTTCTTTCTATCCACATCTTGCGAAAGGAGCCAAAGTATTTGCGGGAGCGTTCCCAAAATGGAGAGATCCTGCTCTTGACTTTTGAGCAGATTATGGCTCTGTACTACGCCGCCCCGGAGAAATGGGATATGCAGGTGGACGGTCCCACCTATTATCCCCACGGGAAAGAGCAGGACGGCCTTTTGGTTTATATGCTGCCCAAGGAGCGGAAGCGCTACCGGGTGTGGTTCGACTGGCGGCTTTCCCACGGAGAGGACGCCGGCCAATTCCAAATGACCACCAAGGCATTGCTCTCCATGCAGGAGGACTTGGCGGGCCATTTGCAAGAACTGGAGGAAAGCAATCAGAAAGCGCTCCAGGAGTCCGTTGAAGCGGCTCAGCGGATCGTGGACAAACTGCGTCAGGAAGGGGGCAAAATTCCCTAAAATTATGAAGTGCCCAATGACATTGTCTTTTCCAAATAAGTAAAGAAAGAGCAGGTGTTATGTGATGGAATTTCTGTTGAACTATCTCCCGATCATTATCCCGGTCTTTGTGATTATCGTGATCTTGCTTCTGGGCTACGTCAAAGCCCCGCCGGATCAAGCATATATTATCTCTGGCCTGCGGAAAAACAGCCGCATCCTGATTGGGCAGGCGGGCATCCGTATCCCCTTCTTAGAGAGGCTGGACAAATTGTACCTGGGCCAAATGACGGTGGACATCAAGACGGAACAGTCCGTTCCCACCAATGATTTTATCAACGTCTCCGTAGATGCCGTGGCCAAGGTTCGTATCTCTCCGGAGGAAAAAGGCATCCGGCTGGCAGCTAAGAACTTTCTGAACAAGAAAGGCAACGACATCGCCCTGGATCTGAAAGATTCTCTCCAGGGCAATATGCGTGAAATTATCGGCACTCTGTCGCTGGAGAAGATCAACACCGATCGGGATTCCTTCTCCGACCAGGTGATGCAGAAGGCTTCCAGGGACATGGAGAAGCTGGGTATTGAGATCCTGTCCTGCAACATTCAGAATGTACAGGATGAAAACGGCCTGATCCAGGATCTGGGCGCAGAGAACACTTCTCTCATCAAGAAGAACGCCGCTATCGCCAAAGCCCAGGCTGACCGGGACGTGGCCATCGCCCAAGCAAACGCTGACAAGGCTGCCAACGACGCCAAGGTGGAATCCCAAACCCAGATCGCTCAAAAGCAGAATGAGCTGGAAATCAAGAAGGCAGAGCTGAAGATCTCGGCCGATACCAAGCGAGCTGAGGCGGAAGCCGCCTACGAGATCCAGAACCAGGCTCAGCAGAAGGTCATCGGCACCGCCACAGTGGACGCGGAAATTGCCAAGACAGCCCGGGAAGCTGAGCTGAAAAAGCAAGAGGTAGAAGTGGCCAAGCAGGCCTTGGACGCGGAGATCCGCGCCAAGGCGGACGCCGACCGCTACCGGAAGGAGCAGGAGGCACAGGCCGCCCTGTTCCAGCGCCAGAAGGACGCGGAAGCCAAACGGTATGAGCAGGAACAAGAGGCGGAAGCTGTGAAAAAGCAGGCTGAGGCTGCCCGGTTTGCCAAGGAACAGGAAGCTGCCGGTATTTCCGCTGTAGGTAAGGCAGAGGCCGCGGCCATCCAGGCCAAGGCACTGGCAGAGGCAGAGGGCATTGACAAGAAAGCTGAGGCCATGAAGAAATACGGCCAGGCGGCGGTCATTGAAATGGTCATGAATGCCCTGCCTGCCATTGCCAAGAATGTGGCCGAACCCCTCTCCAAGGTGGATAAGATCACCATGTATGGCGATGGCAACAGCGCCAAGCTGCTGCAGGACATTATCAACGGAACCACCCAGATCACCGAGGGAATCTCCCAGGGCATGGGCATCGACGTGAAAGCCCTACTTTCCGGAATGATCGGCGGGAAGGTGGCCGCAACAACCAGCCAGGAGCCATCCGCGCCAGCGGAAGCCCCCACCACGGAAACAGCAGCCTCTAAACTCTCCCCGGTTCCCCAAGAGCCTGAAAAAGAGGAATAAGAACTAGATTATCAAAAGGGACACAAAGCCATTTGGCCTGTGTCCCTTTTGCTCTTTCTATTGGAAAACACCGAGCGCAAGGTCCTCAAACCCCAGCGCTCGGTGTTTTTTATGGGTTGTATCGAGGAGAGAGACTTTCGCTATCGTGGGAATCGAGCGGTGAATGGGCTTTGGTTTTCCTTTACTCATGGAATAGCCTTTAGCAAGACTGAAACGGTCACAGTTTCCGGGTTGCTGTGATA